>DATAXH010000001.1:0-11471 GCA_036266775.1 Candidatus Babeliales bacterium
TATGTTGCGCTTGCTAACCTTTACAATTCACGTGAAGATAAAGCTGTTCGTTATTGCATGGTAAATTTTGTTGAAAATAGCGCAACGCCGATAATTAATGCCCATAATTTCTGGAACCCATTCATCAATCCAGATACAGTAATAACTAACAACATAACATTTGATAGTTCTTGCCCAAATAGTATTTTGACTGGACCAAATACTGGTGGTAAATCAACCGTAATCAAAGCAATTATGCTCAATGTGCTCATGGCACAAACCTTTGGTATTGCTCCTTCTGAAAACCTTACTATAACCCCATTTACTAAACTTAATTGCTTCATGAATATTGCTGACGATATAGCAACTGGAGCATCGCTCTTTAAATCAGAAGTAATGCGTGCAAAAAAACTCCTTGAATTAGTACAATCACTAAAAAGAGATGAATTCAGCTTTGTTATTATTGATGAAATATTCACTGGCACATCGCCACAAGAAGGTGAAACTGCTGCAATACGTTTTGCAAAACATATGGGAACATATGCAAATAATATCAGCATAATTGCAACGCACTATCCAAAAATGGTTGATTTAGAAACAGAAACAAATGGTACATTTCATAATCACCATCTAGAAATTTTACGCAATGAAGATGGTTCACTCAATAGAACATTTAAACTTAAAAATGGTCCTACATTCTTTAATGTCGCATTTGATATTCTAGAAGAAGAGGGATTATTCGTTTAAAAAAGATTTTCTTAAAGAACATAATTTCAAAGCCTCATGTTTTTTGCATGAGGCTTTTTTTATAATTAATAAATTTATCTAATCAACTTTTTCTGCAACATTTACCTCAAAAAAATAATTTCTACGCATTTACTTTAAAACATTGCAACTCCAAAAAATAATTACGTATACCTTAAAACATATATCAAAACCATTTACACGGAGTCGCTATCATGAAACAGTACAACTTTCTCTTTTTATACTGCCTCAGTTTGTTCAATCTCAATGCCTATCAACATGTAAGAACAGTCCCTCCATTTTCTCTCGCCGCATCTTACTCCATTGATAACTCATGGCCAACAGGATATCAAGTCACCGTAACATTACATAACAACAGTGCACATCCAACATCTTCATGGATGTTCACTTTTACGCTTGGCACTGGACAAACCGTGAGCGATCTTTGGAATGGTGTGCTCAAAAGTAATAATCAACCCATTACCGTTACCAATCCAACATGGACTGGTGGAGAAATAATTGCTGCCCATAGCTCAACAACATTTGGGTTTATCGTCAATAATCCACAATCAACTGCTCCAGCTCTCAGTAATTTACAAGCAGTTGCTAACGGATCTTCCATTCCAAATCCTCCCGCTTTACAAGCTCCTGTTTTACAACCAATCAACAATCCTTCTGCAAGCAGCCAATTTCAACTGCAATGGAATGCCGTTAGCAATGCTACCGCTTATACAGTCCAACAATCCACGAATAGCTCATTTTCCAATCCTCAAACCGTATATACCGGATCAGCAACATCAACATCTATTTCTGTTGGAGCTGCAGGAACATATTATTATTACGTAACTGCATCTGCAAACAATGCAACAAGTCCAATGAGTAATATTGTCAGCACGATTGTACAAGGATCAACACCGCAACCTCCGCAACCAAAACAGTTTATTGAATCATATTGGGAATCTTGGAATTCAGCAGACTCACTCAGCGCAATCGTTAATATGCATGTTGATATTATTGATATTGCATTTGCTAACTTTACCACAACAGGTACTCATACATTTGCTATTGCAGGCGTTGAAGCCGATCCTTCAGCAATTGCACAACTTGTCACCTTAGCACATAACGCTGGTAAAAAAGTAAAAATTGCTGTGGGAGGAGCAACATATCCACTTTCTCCTCAACTCAAAACAACTCAAGATGCTCTTGGAATGGCGCAAGCAATTGCTACATACATCCAACAAAACAATTTAGATGGCGTTGATTTTGATATTGAAGATTATCCTGCGCCTGCCTTACAAATCTCACTTATCCAACAGACACGTGCATTGCTTGGCAATAATGCATTGATTACCTATACACCTAAATCACCTGCTTCTACAACATATCCTTACTATGCAGTCATTCAAGGTGCGTATCAATATTTGACTGGTATTTCTATCATGGCATACGATTATGGACAAGGATATAACTATCAAGATGATGTTCAAGCTCTTATAGCAATGGGGGTACCTGCATCAAAAATCACCGTTGGCCTTATGCCAGGAGAGGATGATCTTGGCGTCATGACATCTGTTGCTGATATTACCAATGCAGCACACTATATTCAAAACAATGGTCTTCTGGGAATTATGTTCTGGGATCTTAATCGCGACTTAGAAAATCAAACGGGTTTAGGTGTAGATGCTGCAACAAATGCTGCATGGAATGTTTTTGATGCATAAAAATAATATACGTAAATAACTATTACAAAACAAAGAGGGAATGACATCATCCCCTCTTTACATTTGTATGTATAGTTCTTATCCTATTTTCTAAAAAAAAATACATTGAGAATAGCAAAATATAGGAAATACTCATGAAAAAATATACATTAATTACATTAGTTTTAACTATTTTTATCATAAACAACTGCATGGAACCTGTCATCACAAAAAAAACGGCACAACAATCTAATGCGATCACACGACTACATGATACACCAACACTTAAAATAATTCTTGCTTCAGAAAAACTGTTAACAAAAATAACAACCAAAGAAACATTGTTAATACCGCAAACAAACAATAAACAGTCTAAAAAAAAAGCAACTCTTGAATCTTTAATCAAAAAACGTGAAAAACTTAATATACAACTTAAATTTCTTATAACAACTGCACTTGAGCAACGATTATTTGCAATAGAAAGGTATCATAAAAAATTAAATTATATTCCTCAATACCGAGAATCATATCAAACAAAATTACTAATGAGTACCGATATATATGAGAGATTAATTCAAATACATCGGATAACATTAAAAGAAACACAACAAACTAAACAATTGGCTGAACGAGGATTAATAGTGAATGAATATACTCTCTTGTTTCCTGAATTATATCCAGAATATGAATTAGTACGCAACGAATCCAATGAATTGTTCCTTAAAATAAATAATAATTATCCATCATGTATAGAAAAATTAGAAACATCTATACCAACATTAATAAACACTCAAGATCAATTAAAAAAATTAACTGAAAAAGCAGTTATGAAAAATTCTACAACAAAATAAATTTCTTTCATTCACATTCTATTTTCATCACTCGCTTATCCTGATCATCATGATAGTCGAATGTAACCCAACACACATTATGCGTTAACAACGGTTTAATCACTTCTGGCCATTCGATAAATGCCCAACTATTGGGACAATACAAATATTCATCAAAACCTTGTGCCTGAAACTGTTCTACACTCTCAATTCGATACAAATCAAAATGGTAAAAATGCTCATGTGTATCATTAGAATACTCATTAACATACGTAAATGTGGGACTGGTGATAGTACCGGTAACGCCACAACTGCGCAATAATGCTTTAATGGTTGTTGTTTTACCTGCGCCAAGTGGACCGCTCAAAGCAAATACCTGTACTGTAGGCATCAATTTTTTAAGTTCTTTTATGACCACTTCATGGTCGTCTAAAGAATAAATAATTTCTTTTACATGCATAATAATTTATAACTTTTTTAATTTTTTTAATAATGCTTTTTCTGCTTTACTCAACTCATCTTTTTTAATATGATGCCGTTTTGGCCCAGCAGCAACATCTTCACTTTTTTGCGATACTGTTTTACTTGCTTCCATCATCAATGCATCAATATCGAGTGCATCATTGTCATGATGCAATTTGATAACTTCATCTTGTGTATGAGTTGCGACCTGTTTTGTTGACAATTCTTGCTGCATCAAATGAGAAAATGATGTCGAATCAATAGAAGGAATCTGTAAATGATCTGCCCAACGGTTCAATTCACTATCTGATGATACCAATAAAAGATCTTGTGTGCGATGAGCTTCAATATATTCTTTGATATAATCATCTGCGGTTTCATGAATGCCAGAATAGACGATAATTACCGCTTTTCTGTTTTCTTTAAATGGCCACTCATGCGGTCCACCATCAAAAACAATGACTATTTTATGTCCCTTACGACGTGCATATGCACTGAGTTGAGCAATAAATTGCATACGCTCTTTATCTGTGATCGTTTTTTTGTATGGCGGCACGGATCGTAAAAGATTATAAGCATCCACAACAATAATCATATATCCCTTTACCTTTACTTATTCCAAGTATAATAAAGCCCCTACTTCGCGTAAAGCTTCGTAGGGCAAGCTTACTTAAAAGGACAGTTGCCAACAGATTTCATTGAAAAACATTACAAGTCAGAGTACAGTAAGTTTAATATACTCGCTTTATTAAGCCACTGGAGTAGCATGTCCAAACTCATTCAAATGCGTAACCGCATAAAAACCATCGAAACGATCAGAAAAATAACTGATGTGATGCGTATTATTTCGATGTCCGCTCATTCACGGCTTAAAACACGACAAGAACCATTGAGCGATTATCTTACTGAACTACAATCGTTATTCGCCAAAGTACAATTAGCGACCCCATCATGGACAAATGAACGATTAATGCCGACTACTAACAACAACAACCCTCTCATCATTGTTATTGGATCACAAAAAGGTTTATGTGGTGGATTTAATACACAAATATCAAAATTAGTACAACATTATATAGCCCAGAATCCATCTCCCCATTACCATTTTACCGCTGTTGGTAAAAAACCAATTGATTATTTAATGAACAATTATCCGGATAAATTGATCTCTTCTTTTCCTGTGCTTACCGCCCGTAATTTTTTAGCAATTGCACAAGAACTGACGGATATGATCATGACAACAACACCTGCATATACATCAGTAACTATTATCAGCAACATCTTTAAAAATTTCTTTGTACAAAAAGCAACAGTAACACAACTGATTCCATTTAATCCCACAAATATTTCAACTCACATACCTGCACCAACAGAAGAATATATTTGGAATGAAGCGCCGCACACTACTTTAAACGCGCTGACAATACAATATGTTGAAGCACAACTGCAGCATCTTATTTTTCAATCATTGCTTTCTGAACATGCTGCACGTTTTCTTTCTATGGATAATTCAACACGTAATGCACATAATTTATTGAATACAACAAAGTTGGAATATAACAAAGTGCGCCAAGCAAAAATTACGACGGAAATTACTGAGCTGACGGGTAATTTTTAAGCTTATTTTCCATATTTCCACCAGATTAACGATGATCGCCACCATGATGGGGCATTTGGATACAATTTTTCTATTTCTTCATATTCCTGTTTTCCTTTTTGTTCGGGATATATATTCTCTATTTTTTTGATTTGTTCAGGTGAAATTTCTGTTGTTGTTTTTTGAGAAAACCATGGATAAATGTATTTTTCAAATGGAGATGTATATTGTACCATCATTCTTTGATTATATTTTTTTTCATCTTCAGAACCATTTTCAACTTTATTAAATAATATTGGTTCTTTCATCAGATCATGTAAATTAATCACATTTTTTATCTCTGCCATAAACAGATCATTATTGTGATCTTTATAATAAAATTTTGTAGCATAATCATGTGTGCCATAAATCAGAATATCTTTTTTATCGCCAATTTCATCAATCAAAAACCATTTATTCCCTTGGGATATCCCAGTTAATATAAACCATCGTAATATGCCGATAAAATCATGCGTTGTTGATGATATTTTTTTTATTTTATGAACAATATATCCTGGTGCATTTGATAGAGATCCCGATGACATCATAGAAAATATAGTTTTTAAGTTTTGAGAATTAATTAGCAACTCAAATGGGATATTATCTGCATATAATAAAATTATTTCTGGATCTTTTTTAAAAAATGAAACTATATTTAATGGTTTTTGAAAATCATGTGTTTTAGTTAAAATTGAACCTATTGAAACAATTTCGTTATCTGCTATATCAACTGAAAGCCAATCAATCCCAGGCAACTTAATTTGAGGTAAATTATATAAGACTTTTGCAGAAGAAAAGAGATGTTTAAACTTACCTTCTTTTATATTTTTTGCTATTTCAAAAGGAAAATCAGGCGAATAATCTACCACTATTTTCTTATTTTGCACCCATTCAAATATGTTAATATTAGGAAATTGATCTGATCCTATAGCATCATTAATCCCTCTAACTATAATAGGAAATGAATATTGCTCCTTCGCTTGTGATTTCATATTTCCAAAGATCTTGTCACTATTAACCCCTACAGCAAAACAAGACACATACATCAATAACTGTGTTTTTATTTTATGTTCTAAAAAACTTAAAAATTGTTGGAAATCATTCAAACCAAGACCTACAATCTGAGTATTTAATAATCCATGTCCTTCTATGTATATAATCCATTCAGGACTCTTTGATTCTACAATTCTATAATCAGATTTTGTACAAAAAATAGAATCCATTACATCAATAAAATAATCAACCAATAGACCATTAAATAATAATTTTATTATTGAAATCTCTTGAGGTTTATTAATATGTTCAAGAGCAATAGTTTCCATATGATTAACTTTAAGACCTAATTTTAATTCTACCTCAGATGATAATTCTAGATTTTTATCATATTGTTCTACCTGATCATTACTAATACTTAATTCCTCTAAAAAAAACTTAGGAATTAAAAGAACCAATGAATCATTAATTTTTTTTATAATCCAATTTTCTTCTATAAATATAACCCTACTTACTAAAATGGAATTTTTTTTCTTAAATTTCTCGTAATTTGCTGTCTCCAACGTAACAATCAATTCATTAAATAACTCATCAATAGACCTCATATCTTTCTTTGTTTCCTCACGTACAGCATATAATAATGAAGTAGAAGCAATAATTGGACATTTTTTCATCAAAAGTCCTACTATCAACATATTCCCTATCGTTCCAAGATCTCTTTCTGAATCATCCAAAAATATAAGTAGATTTCTTGTTTCAGCCTCTTTTTTCGTTAATAAACCTTGCTTTTCAAGAAATTTTTTTGCCTGTATTTTCTCTTTTGTCGTCATGCGCATAGAAAAAAGATTTATCGCAGAAAAGATCCCTAACACTACAATCAAATACAGCAATTGCGTTATTTTGAAACTATTTTTTAGATTTTTCATATTTGAAAATCCTTTATTAAAAATATCGTTCAATAAAGCCATCATCTTCACGATATCAAATTTTCAATTTGAAAAACAACGCTTTGCTTTTAAAAGAAAAGACAGGCTGATTTAAAGCCTTTTCTGTTCTGCTTTGGTTTATTCTTGAACTCATTGCCAATAAAGATAAACTGATAACTTGCTGGCAATTTTTAAGCGAATAGTTTTAAAAACACATTTTTATCCACAGATCGATGAGGCCTAATCTCATAAAAATATTGTAATTGCCAAGCTTGTGTTTTCTTGGCCTGAGCATTATCTGCAACATCCCATACTGGGTATATGCGCAAAGCACGCTTACCACCTTTACCATTTTTTGAGATTATCACTTTTGCATACAATACATCTTTCGAAAAAATAAACAAACCACAATGTTCCTTATAACGGGCAGCTATCACAAAAAAGTCAAATGGATCTGCTACATCATACGGCATAATAGGACCATTCCCTATTCGCTTCCAAAAGGTAACAAATTGACCAATCTTTGTTGGTGTAATTTTACCTACACGAAAAAGAATATGATGATTATTCATATCAAATGAACAAGCACCATATTCTTTACTTTCCAGTTCTTGTTGTATATTACAGCATTCCCATCCGCACAATTCATTCATCATCGCTTGAAAAACAGTAAAATCAGGATGCTTATTATCTAAAGCCATGTTTTTCCATCAATTTATTCTCATGTATTATTATTTTTTCATCATCTTCATGTACCGTTACATTTGCACCTAATTTTTGTAATTTATTTTCAAGAGCTTCATATCCACGCTTCCAATGATGCAAACCTGCAATAGTTGTGGTTCCTTGCGCAGTTAATCCTGCAACAACTAATGCCATCGCAGCTCTAATATCTGCAGCAACAACCTGTGTGCCATATAATTTTTCAACGCCTGTGATAATCGTCTTGTTATGTTCAATTTTAATTGATGCACCCATTTTGATCAGTTCATGCGCATGATGAAAACGATTTTCAAACACTGTTTCTTCAATGATACTTGTTCCCTGTGCCATGCATTGCAATGCCATCATGGGTGGTTGTAAATCTGTGGGAAATTGTGGATATGGGCCAGTTTTAAATGACACCGCACGCGGTGTCCGAATGGATTGAAGATAAATTCCTTTGCCATTTTCACCAATCGTAATAGTGTGTCCCATTTCTTCAAGCTTCATCAAAAAAACATCCAGAACATCAGCTGATGCATCAGGAATATAAATTTCTCCTCCGGTTGCAGCTGCTGCAATCAGTAATGATCCCGCCTCGAGGCGATCACACATAATGCTGTGTTCAACAGGATTCAAAACATCAACACCTTCAATGGTGATTGTTGCGGGAGCTTCAATTTTTATGTTTGCTCCCATTTTTGTCAGACATGCGATTAAATTGAAAACTTCAGGCTCACAAGCGGCATTAATGATTTTCGTTGTTCCTTGGGTACGTGTTGCTGCCATAATGATATTTTCGGTGGCGCCCACACTTGGATATTCAAGAACAATTTTTGCTGCACATAACTTTTCAACATCCGCGCAAAGATCATCTCCTTCATAACAAATAGCAACACCCATTTTTACAAAATTCTTTAAATGATAATCGATCGGACGTTTACCAATCGCATCACCGCCGGGCATACCGCCAATACGAACTTTACCAAAGCGTGCCAAAAGTGGTCCCATGACCAAAATTGATGTGCGCGTTTTTTTCATCATCACACCACTCACATCCCATGAATGCAATGAAGTTGTATCAACAAACAGTTGATGGAGCTCTGTATCAAAAAAAATAACTGCACCAAAATGGCGCAGCAGTTCTATCATCTCAAAAACATCCGCTGAAACAGGAACATTATGCAACAGTGATTTTCCTGCTGTTAATATCAATGATGCAATGGTCACTAACACCGCATTTTTTGCTCCAGAAAGCTTTACTTCACCTTGTAAGGCTGGCGATTGTTCAACTTTTAAATATCCATTGTTCATATAAAAAGTTCCTACTCATATTAAGTTAAAGTTTCCGCTCGTCCTGAGTGTTTTTTTGTTCGCTCATCCTGAGCTTGTCGAAGGACAAAAAAATGTATCGAAGGATGCGATATAATAATAACTTTTTAATTTTGCACCCTTTTTCCCCAATTTTCACTCCGTTCCAATCGGAGTCCCCCATCGAAAGAAACTGGAGATAGGATAAGCGAGCGGAGGGAAATAATCAGCTTTTTTAATTTTAGGATAAGTTCTAAATATGAGCAGTGTACATTGACTACTTTAAAAAACAATCATAAGCTTTCATAAAAACAAAAAAATGTTGAAAGGAAGAAGATGAAAAAAATATCACTCTGTGCATTAGCGCTCATAACAAACGGTATGTTTTGCATGCAACATGACGTTGCAGAATCTTTAATAGCTCAATATGTTGACCACAATGGGAAAGTCACCGGACCAATTCAACGCTTAGTAACATTAACAGACATCCAATCTGATCTAACAATTACACACGTCGCTCATCAAACTAAAGAAAAATGGTTTAACTCGCAATGGGACCACTCTCATAACAATGGATTTAATGATGATATATTACAGACAATTCTGACTACAAAAAAAAAACTGAATATCAGCTCAATTGGTCAAGAACAGAGTTCACATATTATTGGACACAATGGAGTTCCCCCTTCTTGTTTAAAATTTTTATTAGCAGTTGATCAAGCACATCAAAAAAATAATCTTGAAAAAGTTACCGTTTTTAGCTGCACAAATTGCGAATTAATTCAATCCTACGAAAAAAAAGATTATGATAACTTAGCTCAACTTTTAGGAAAAACATTACCAGATAATTTTATCTGTCCTGAAAATCCCAGAGAAGTTACTGAATGTTTACGTCATCATCTCTTTACTGACCTCAAAAATATTTTATTCGAATATGTTGAATACGACAAAAGTTCCCATGATGCAATCAAAAATTGGGCTGCAGCAAATAAAAATTCTCGCGTTATGGTTGTCGCAAGTTCAGGACAATTAACATCTCATCTATTAAAGTTTCATCTGTTTTTAGAACCAAACGCAATTGAAATAGTCAGTGGACATAGTTTACAAGATGATGAGTATCCAGAAATTGAAGAATTATATATTGACACAATGAACGATGAACAAAAAGCTAATTTTGCATTGAATGATCTGTCTCGCACACTCATGGGAATCAGTGAAATAAAATCTCAGCAATAAATCAATACATTGAATTTTAAATAAAAACTCCGGTTTAAGCCGGAGTTTTTTTATTTATTTTTTAAAAAGTTAATTTCGCTTTTAGTCAGATGGCGCCATTGGCCAACTTCAAGACGAGCTTTGGTCAATCCTGCATAACCTGCACGATCAAGTTTTTTAACTTCATACCCAAGATGCTCAAAAATACGGCGGATAATGAGATTTTTTCCACTATGCAGTGCAACAATTATATTTTGCTTTGATCGATCAGGAAAATAGTTGATAGCATCAACTTGAATAAAACCATCTTCTAACTGAAGACCGTTCATTATCTTATGCATATCAGCACGCGTTAATGATTTATCAAGCTGCACATGATATATTTTTTCTACTTCAAACCGCGGGTGAGATAAGGTCAATGCAAGTTCACCATCATTAGTAAGCACCAATAAACCTGTGGTATCACGATCTAATCGTCCCACAGGATACACACGCTCGTTAATCTCTGATGCAATCAAGTTAAGAACGTTATGACGTCCAAGGTCATCGGATACAGTTGTAATGCAGTTTTTGGGCTTATTGAGAAGGATATATACCTTCTCTTCGGACCGAACGAGCATATCCTTGATACGCACGCAATCATTCGGGTTAACCTTAAATCCCGGCTCATTGATCATGACACCATTCACGGTGACAACCTTGGATTTAATGATATCCACTACTTTGCGGCGTGAGGCAATACCCGCTTGGGCAAGGTATTTACTTAAAGAGTCAGGTGTGTTTTTTGGTATATTCATACTATAAGTATACCAGAACTAGGATTTTTTAATAGATTAACGTGAGTTCGATCTAAGCCGTCAATAAATAAAAGCTTTTTTTATATATTGACGGTTTCTTTTTTCGAAATCCATACGCAGCTAAAGCTGAAAATATATTTATAATCAATGACTTTGGGCTACGATACCGTGAATGT
>DATAXH010000002.1:0-1959 GCA_036266775.1 Candidatus Babeliales bacterium
TATTGATACCTTGTTTGGTACGTACATGTTTTTTCAACAAAGATTTTCCATCAACAACAATATTCTTGTGTATATTTTTTGTAGAACGTGCACACACAAAAAATGACAACATAAAAGTTGTCATTACAATAACTCGTTTCATACAAACTCCTGTTTTTTAAAAATAATAAAGAACTATTATTTAGCTTTTATCAAACAAAATTTTAAAAAACAAGAATCATTATCAAAATATCTTCCTTGTAATTTCGAACTCTAACCTCGAATTTTCAAGGAAAAGTTAAAAATCATAATTGTTTAAGATTTTAAAAAAATTACAATGTACCAGAAAAATTGTAAAAACAGTCATAACAGTTTACAATAAACGCTATCCATATTAAAAATATTTCAAAATATACAAAGAGAGTCGATATGCAAAAATATATTGTAAGTTTAATAATCTTTTGTGGTACATACAATAATCATGCAATGGAATTATCTTTAGAAACAAAAAAACAATTAGAAAATTCATATTTCAGCAAAGCTAAGGAATATTATGTTGAAAAGACAACAGAACGATTTAGTGCATTATTACTTTCAACACTACATCCTATGGAGCTAAGTATATTCACGGAAGTATTTTCTGCAGAACTCAATAACAACACAAACGTAACATTCTACATCACCAATCTCAGAGATCAAAAAGATTTAAAAGATTTTTTTAAGAATAAATCAGATGAACAACACATACAAACCGGTTACAGTTATATTCCTACTCATGGCAAAGAAGCTCATCTGGGATATGATATTCCCAAAAAAAATGCAGTACAATTAGCGGCTTTTCTGAGTACAAAATCAAAAAATATGAGAGTTGCTGGATTCGAACAATTATTACATGATTATAGTGAAAAATTTACCTATACCAATGCAACAGAAGACGCTCTTACAATCATAGAGTTGTATCAAGAAATTGAAAAAATAATATGTGACGAAAGACTCACAAATATAGAAAATATCGATTAATTATCGAATCAATTCCCAAATATCCAAAAAATCTCTAGATTATTTTTAATACAAAAATTACTTGATATGTATCACATACCACTTATAGACTAAAAGATAAAAAACAATGAGTAATCATGATTAAATCTTTTAAATGTAAAGAAACCCAGAAAATATGGAATGGCATTTATTCATCTAAATTTCCTAATGATATTCAAGAACGGGCCTTACGAAAGTTACGACAATTGGATGCTTCACATATTCTTGAAGATTTAAAAAATCCACCAGGCAATAACTTAGAACATTTAAAAGGAAACAGACAAGGTCAAATGAGCATACGAATTAATCAACAATGGCGACTTTGTTTTATATGGAAAAATGATGGAGCATATGATGTTGTAATTGTTGATTATCATTAAAGGAAAAACATGACTAAAAAAATACATAATCCCTCTGTTGGAGAAATCTTAAAATTTGAATTCTTAGATGAATTGAATATGAGCCAAAACGGTTTAGCAAAAGCTATTGGTGTTCCTGCAAATCGTATTCATGCCATTATTCGTGGAGAACGGAGCATTACTGCAGATACTGATTTACGACTATGTAAATTTTTTGGGTTATCCGAAGGATATTTTTTACGACTACAATTAACGTATGATCTTCTTGAAGCAAAACGTAAATTAATGAATAAAATTGCTAAAATTAAACCTTATGCAACAATCATTCAAGAAAATTCTACAAGTTTAGAACGAAAAAGATAAATTATTGTTTAAGATTTTTTTAAAAAATCCACGATCATTGCATATGATTGTTGAACTGATTGTTGAGAAGCATTAATAATCAAATCTGAAGGCCATGTAAGACTTCTATAAAAAGAATGTATAACAAAATCACGGCATCGTTCAACTCGCGCTGCACTGCGCTGCAAACGTTGGGTTCGTATTTCATCGCGTGCTAAAAGAACATCTAAGGGAGCGGTCA
>DATAXH010000003.1:0-5518 GCA_036266775.1 Candidatus Babeliales bacterium
TCAGTCAAACTTTTTTTAGTTCTGTTGCTACCGTCACTCACCTATGGCATGTCATTGGAACAACCAACAAATCCTTCCACCTGCTTTATATTTCCACCACTCACTCAACCAGATGATCTCACTCTAACTAAAAAACGAGAAAAATTTGACAAATCTCCCTACGCTGATCAGTTTATTGTTTTTGAAAAAATGCACGCCATATTCCCCAACAATACTATTTTAGAAACAGTACCAAAAAAAACACGCTCGGGCGTCTGTTTTAACTTTGCCATGAGAGAATGTTTGGGATTATCAAAAACACAATTCGAACATATAGAACAATGTATTATTGGAATGAACGATTGGGTTCTTAATATTGGTGTACCATATAAATTTTTTGATCAAATACAGTTCCCTGAAGCAGGATGTTTAGTGACCTATCATAATAAAAATAATTTCATCGGGCATTTTGGACAAGTTACTCTCAATGGCAAAATTAAATCAAAAATAGGAACAAGACAAAGTGTCATTGAGCATGATTATTGGGATGTGCCACCTTTTGGTCAACTTATTTATTTTTGGGAACTTAAGCCAATATATCATGATCAAAAAGGTAAAGATCGGCTGTTTTCTGAAATTATAGATATTGTACAAAAATCTATGGATATAAAACTATTATTAGTAGGAGCTCACATTACATTATGTGCTGCAGCTGCTCAAAAATCACATAGAACAAAATTTTCTGAATTCGTCTATAAAGGCAATCTCTTTCATTTACTTCAGGCGGTAACGGGCCTCAACATTGATCTGCCTGATGATGATGGAAATACACCACTTATGCTCGCGGCACAAGTAGATAATCAAGAAAGCTTGATATCTCTTATTGAACATGGGGCACAACTCGATCTTAAAAATAAAAACGGAAAAGATGCTCTTGCTCTTGCTCAAGAAAATAACCATCAAGCTATCGTTGATATACTATCAGTTATGCAGGCAAAAAAACGGTTGGATGAGCTGATGTAAGTTAGCGTAAATTCCATAAAATAAAAAAGAGAGATGCAAAAATCTTACATCTCTCTTTTTTTACAAGATATTTCAATGTTTATTGTATATTGATATATACTTCTGTTTTATATGGCTCAGTTCGGAAATAACTGAACATATATGATGCTATAAATCCACCAATCAATGGCGCAACAACATACACAAGAACACTTGCCATTCCGCCCATCATGCCATCTTTAACCATGTTACCTACTATTGATGCAACTGCCACACCGGGATTGAAAAGACTTCCTGCAGAAACAATCGCCATGAGGGTCAAACCAATTACAAAACCGGGTATCATTGAATTTTTATAACGCTCATCATAATTCATCACTAAATATACCCAGCATAAGAGCATGGTTAACAATCCTTCAATAGCCATAGGGGCAATTAATGGACTTCCTGGGACCATATCAAGCGTAAAACTATTATTGGTAATGAACATGAAGAAACATAATGCTAAAAGAGCTCCTAGAATTTGTGCTACAATATATTTAACTGCTTCTTCAAGTCTCAGTCGATTTTGAACAAAACATGCAAAACTAATTGCTGGATTAAATTGCGCACCAGAAATATGTCCACCGATATAAATCATTGCCATCAATATAAGGCCGATTGCAATTGGATTAACAATTAAAGTAATTGCAACCGTCAAAAAAAACGTACCGACAAATTCCATCGCATACCGTTTCATACTCATCCTCTCTTGTTTTGAACAATATATTCATACTAACCCTTCGATTAATACCATTGTCACAAAAATTATGCAACTGTTATGCATAAATTCATCGACAATATAGACAACAAAATGGTATAAAAATGCATACTATTTTGCATATCTCTTGAAGGAGATCGCGATGAAAAAAAACAGTCTATTCATTACATGTTTTACAACTTTTTTTATATATGCAATGGAAGACATCAATCATTTCAGTATTGCTCTGTACGGCACCACCATTAACGTAAGCAGAAAACCTTTATATGATGTTGCTCATACGGTTGAATACATTATTGTTGGAAAACATCAACAACAACTATTGGATCATATTTTTAATAGAAAAGAAGGTTGCATAAGACATTCCCCTTCATTTAACAAATTTTACCATCCCGGACTGATTCATTTTAAAGATTCTATTTCTTACAAACATACAAATGATGAAAGCGACCCTAATGATGAGACCTATAAACCATTTGAAGAGGAAAATAAATTTACCTTAACAACAGTCATACCACAATCAGAAAGTCAAACGATAATAGAAATTGCAGAACCATATATTACTTCAGACGGTTACTATCGAGATCCTATCTCTAATCAATTAAAACTTCGATTCCGTTATAGAAAAACAAAATTGCGCAAAGAATGCACTTTTGATGGACAGCAAGCTATCACAGAAGCTTCAAAAGATTTGGCTTGGTGCTATGAAAATGCTTTAATGACAGGAATAATATATAAGAATATAGCTATTCCCACACTTGGTGCTGATGTTGGTTTTCCTCGCGAAAAAGCTGCTCCCATTGCGCTCACAGAAATCACTGACTTTATCAGAGCTTTTCACCCACATACATATAACCGTATAGAATTGGTCGTCAAAAAATGGTCTGAATTTACAGCATATAAAAAATTCTTAATCGATTGTTGGATAGAACCATGTTTGTTGATATTAGCCCATACAGATAAAGATCATTTTTTATATCATGTGCCTCGTGAAATCATCGATTTTATATTATTATTGATGCATGTCGTAACCATACAACAAAAAAGAGAGATTTCATGACAAAAAAATTCTTAGTTATCGCATCTCTTTCCACTGCATTGATGCATGGCATGGAAACACCTTCCAATTGGTTAGATATAGATCATCGTATCTTTTACAACAAAACAGCAATTATTGTTACGGGAAAATTACTAGCTAAGGTAAAAAATAACATCAATTGTATCGTTGTAGGTTACCATGAACAAAATATGTTAGGTAATGTTTCTGATAAAGAAAAAAATTTTCCAGAAGGATATGTATATAGTTGCGATAATCGCTGGATATATCAAAAAAATAGAGATATAGACGACAACCCTCGTGAAAAAACATTAGCAATGGCCAATGTATTTTTAGTAAGAGCTGTAGAACCTCGTATTATACAAGAAAAACCATCCCAACATAAAAAACATTCAATGAAAAAAGCTCTTGCAGCTCTCTCCAATAAAAAAACAAATCGCGATAACACAATTCCCAACATAACTCCAATCACTATAGACTCAAAAAAAGTCTTAGCTGGTTGCTATGCCACATCTTTACATCTTTATGTACTGTTGCATAATCTGGAGGAAGAACGAGAACAAGGGAAAAATATCCATTTTTCCAACAAAAAGAGTATCGCATTCTCTAATCTTGGAGTAGCTCTTGGTTTTCCCAGAGAAGAAGTAGCTGCACTTGCTGTAGCAAAAATTCTTACATTCATCAAAAAATATCCTAATGTATATGACACAATATATTTCATGGTAGAAACTGAAGACGAGCGTGATGTATATAGAACATTACTTGAAAAAGATTTTTGGGAAAAAAGAATGCTTCTGACGCGTGATGGACTTCAAGATATAAACAGTCTTTTTTCTTTGCTACCAGAAGAACTTATCCTAAAAATATTATTCTTAACACAAGGCTAAAGAGAGACTCATGACAAAAAAATTTTTACTTATCGCATCTTTTTCTACTGCATTGATGCATGGAATGGAACCAATAGAAGCAATTGAAACAGTTTCGTTGCTTGAAATGACAAAAACTTCATTAAGTTTGCTTTATAATGGAACAAAAATTAATCTCATCAAAGGATCTTGGGAAGATGCAACAGATACGATGGAGCTTACCATTGTTGGTAATCAACAGCAACACATGCTCCAAGAAGGAGAAGGTAATCTCAGTACAATAGGACGCACTTATTGGTCATCTGGTACTGATGGGTGTATTCGTGAAAGAAAAAAAGATGACGAAAGTGCTTCTGATGACGATATATATAAACCACATCGTCAAATTGATACACAAACATGGAGAGATCCAAGAAAAAAGACAAAAAGTTTTATCATAAAGATTGAAGAACCATGCATTAGTGATTCTACTCGCATTAAAAGATATGGCTTCGCAGATGATTCAGGTGAAATACATGATATTACCATACCAGCTCAATGCCAAAATACTTTTGTATATAACGTTCAGAGACCTGTACCCGGTAGAGAACAAGATATGTATTATGATTTATGCTTTAAAGGCGATCAAGCAATTACAGAAGCTTCAAATGACTTATCTTTATGCTATACCAATGCTTTGATTGAAGGCTCAGAATATTTTAAATTCCGTTCATCAAAAAAAGATAAAAATATAGCATTTCCAACTCTTGGCGCTGATGTTGGATTTCCACGTGATAAAGCTGTTCCCATTGCTATTCAAGCTGTTTTTGATTTTCTTCAAGACCATCTGAATCAATATGAAAGTGTCAATCTATTTGTTAAAAAGCGCTCTGAGTTTGCGCTGTATAAAAAATTGTTGCTGGAATATTACAAACCAATCAATGCAATATGTCTTTTTATATGGTCGCATAAAAATAACACCGTTTTTTCAAGTCTACCATGGGATATAATCCCGCTTATAGTTCGGTTAATGTATAATTCATAAGATTTTAAGATTAAGAACTAATCTCCAGCTCAACGCCGGAGACCTGAACCTTCACTCCGTTACGGTTGATTACGTGGGGATATTTGTGTAAAACACCCCCACACCCCCCATACACAAACAGTTCCTTTTGATCCCTTGAGGCGCAAACTCAAGCCCTAGTCTGTTCATAAGAATGTACAGCCTAAAGCTTTTCATACAGGTGCGCCTCATCAGCCTTTGTTACAAAATATCTTGGATCTCATAATTCAGTGTGATCTCACAAAGCAAATTCCTTTAGTCTTCTCCTTTTATACGCCCACCTTCAGTGGGCATCGTCATTTATTAACAAATTAGATATCGTTCGCAAAGCGAACGATATTTTGTAAGTACATGTCGAGATAAACCGAAGTCCTGGCGCTTCTCAGCGACATGGGCTTCCCGATAACACAACTGAGCAAAGCGAAGTTTGGTAGCGGCGTAAGGGTTTTTATCTCGATAAGGGATCAAAGGGAACGTTTGGGCACGGGGGGGTGGGGGTGTTTGCAAAAACATCACCACATAATCAACCGTAGTGAAACGTAGGTTTCTTCGGGTCCCCGGCGGTCCAAGCTGGGGTCTTTCTTTCTTAATCTTTTCTTCAATTCTTAATGTGTTATACTGAATTTAATTAAAGCTATCTAACAGGTAACATCTCACATGAACAAAATAATCCTTTTTTACAAATACATCTCCATAGAATCCCCTCACCAGATCATGAAATGGCAGCGTGAGATCTGTCAAAACTTAGAACTTAAAGGCAGAATCCTCATCAGCCATGAAGGCATCAATGGCACTCTTGGCGGATTAACAGA
>DATAXH010000004.1:0-13098 GCA_036266775.1 Candidatus Babeliales bacterium
CCAGGCTTTTATTTTTTTTATTCTTTTTTAACAGGAGCTAATTGTAATCCATAATCTTTGAGTTGTTTATTATCAACCGGAGTTGGTGATTCCATCATCGGATCATAGCCGCGTGCAGTTTTTGGAAATGCAATCACTTCACGAATTGATGAAGATTGCGTAAGCAACATAATAAAACGATCAAGACCAAGTGCAATACCGCCATGCGGAGGAAATCCTAATTCTTGTGCTTCCAGCAAAAAGCCAAATTTCAGTTGAACTTCTTCTGTACTCAAACCTAAAAGTTTAAAAACTTTCTCTTGCACAGATCGATCATGAATCCGAATTGATCCACCACCAAGTTCAACTCCATTCAAAACAACATCATACGCACGCGCTTTTATTTCAGCCAGCTCTTGGTTTTCCCAACCTTTGGCAGGTGATGTAAAGGGATGATGTTTTGCATTCCAACTGTTATCTTTTTTATCATATTCAAGTAATGGAAAATCAGTTACCCAGGAAAAATTCAGTTCATCTTGAGGAATAATATCAAGTTCTTTTGCAAGTTCCTGACGTAATTTTCCTAATATTTCCCATGCAGTTTCATATTCGCCTGCAACAATAAAGAGAACACTGCCATTCACAACTGCATTACACACTTGCAATGTGCGTGCAAAAAAATCCGCTGGTAAAAATTTTGACACAGGAGAACTAATGTTATCAGGACTTTCAAGATCAATCCACAACAGTCCTTTTGCTCCTAATTTTTGCGCTTTATCAACCCAACGATTCAATTCAGAATGCGTAAAATCATAACCAGAAACATGAATACCTCCAATTTTTTCACCACGATTAATCACGTCACGTAAAAATTTAAGTTCAGTGTCAGCAAATACAGGCGTGAAATCATGAATTTTTAAATCATACCGTAAATCTGGTTTATCTGATCCATAGGCTGCAAAGGCTTCATCATAGGTTAAGCGTTGAAATGGAATTTTTAAATTTTTACCCAGTACTGTATCAAAAACATGCTTTAATAAATTTTCAATAAGATGTTGCACATCAAGTTCGGAGATAAATGACATTTCAATATCAAGTTGAGTAAATTCTGGCTGACGATCTGCGCGTAAATCTTCATCACGAAAACAGCGAGCAACCTGAAAATATTTTTCCATACCAGCGCACATTAAAATTTGTTTATACAACTGAGGAGACTGTGGCAATGCATAAAAAGAACCTGGATGAATACGACTTGGCACTAAAAATTCACGCGCACCTTCTGGTGTATTTTTCGTTAAAATAGGAGTTTCAATTTCATAAAATGCTTTGTTGTTTAAAAACTCTCGCATTGCATAAATTACCTTATGACGCAATGCAAAATTTTTCTGCATATCAGGACGACGTAGATCTAAATAGCGGTATTTTAAACGAAGTTCTTCATCAATTACATCGGCATCTTCGATTGAAAATGGTAATGCTTTTGCACTGTTTAAAATAGCAATGCTTTCAACATGCATTTCCCACTTTCCTGTTGCAAGCTCTTTATTCACTGTTTCAGAAGCGCGCTCTACCACTTTACCACATGCGGTTATAACATATTCTGAACGTAATGTATGGGCAATTTCATGAGCTTCTTGTGAAAATTCTGGATTAAACACAAGTTGCATCAAACCACTACGATCACGCAAATCAATAAAAATTAATCCACCGTGATCACGTCGCCGATGCACCCATCCAGAGAGACATATCTGTTGATGTAAATAATGCTCATTAACCAATCCACACCCAGTTGTACGTTCATATACTTGCATAGCTAATTCCTTAAAAATAAAAATTCATCCTCTCACCCTGCCGTGTCCTCCACAGCTTTTAGCCCAGAAGGAAGCTTGTCGAAGAAAAGTAAGTAATAGTAATAATTATAGCAGAACAAAAAAAAAGGATAACACCACTTTTAATCTATTTGACGTGCAAATATAACCTTATAAAGCAATAAAGCTATAAAATCTCTTATTGCTTCCTCCTTATCTATTGGATAATCTTTATTCCTCTTCATATATTCGATTTTATCTTGGTTTTGCACAGCACCTATGTATTTATAAGAATACAGGGGTTGTAATTTTCTTAATTCATATTCTGCAAGTATTATACGATTTTTTAGTATAAGATCACGTGCCTCATTAATATCTCCCTGTTTTTTGTGAATTTGTTGTAAACAAAATTTAACTGTCTTATGAGAGTCTATTTTCTTTTTATAATTATTAATGCGTTCTTCTAATTCTTTAGATGTAACGAGTTCCAAAACATCGTTATCACACTCTTCTTGAAGAGTTCCAGATAATATTTTTAATATATTATGTATAGGGTTATTTTGAGAAATATTAGATGTAACCACAAGCTGATTACAAAAATCTAAATGCTCTTTCACATAAGACAGAAAGTTCTTATTTTCTTCAGACGTAATCAGCAATGGTGCTATTTCTGTTTTTTTCTTTTCTTTTATTTTTTGTATCTCCATTTCCATACCAATTAATGGAATTGCCACACATAAAAGTGAAATAACAGTTATTGTCTTATGCATCTTTCGTCTCCTTGTATTGATGATCCACACTATAACAAATACAAGAAAAAAGGTCACTTACAATTTCATGCAAGTAACCTCTTTTGTATCATTAAAAATCTATTATCTAAAACGAATAAATTAAACCTAAGTTAAATGTATATCCAACATCATTACCTAACCCAGGAATACGATCTGGTTTACCAGTTGGATTCTCATCATTATAAAATGCTTCTTCTTGACGGGTAAATACTGGCGTTCCCATACGATCTTTATAATAGGATCCCGGGAAGAAGATAGAAGATACCCAGAAAATTTTCAAATCTTTGAATAAACTATAATTAATAAAGAGATTGGCCTCGGTTCCAAGATATGTCCGTGCTCTACCAATGGGATGCTCTTGCCAATATGCATACACATTAGGATTAACTTCAAAAAATTTTTTCCATGATTTTGGATTCCACTTTAACGCAGTACCACAAAAAACTAAATTAGAAAAACCAGAAATATTTTGAGCTTTCGCATTCGGAGCTTGAATATTAATATCAGGATCTGGTGTTGAAAATGGTCGTTTTAATTTTCCTGCTCCACCAAGAAGATATACACTTCTCACACGTTTACCAGAATATGCCTCTTGTAATCCAATAAATCCTTTGTAATCACCATCATGAGTTGTATAATTAGGATTATCATCTCCAGAAGTGACACCTGCAGCGGCAGTCCATAATAGATCTTTGTTGCAAAATGAATACCCAGCATCCGCTACAAACATCCAACCTCTATATTTGTTAGTGTAAGGATTACCAAATCTACCTTTGCTATTCGTTAAAACAATATCTGTTCCTGGTTGATTCAATAAATAACCGAGTGAAGCAACCTCTCCAATAACTTGGCCATTTTGATTTTCATCTTTATCTTTTGTAGTAATAAGTTTTTGTGCATCACTACCTGGAACAAAAGGAGCTGGTTCAGTAACTTGTACTCCTTGAAGATTGGTATAGGTTGCATTCACATTATCATTAACTAACACAACAATAGCATTTTTATTGTTTTCTTTAACAATATTTCGATCCCATCCTTTTACACGCTGTTGACCAAAGTTAACTGCATAATCAAAACCACATTCAAAACGTTTTCCAAAATATTCACCTGCAAAACCCGCAGTTCCAAGTTTACTTGATGCATCAGAAGGAAATTCAATTTTTTGTTCTGGATCATTATTATAGACACCATATGGTTCAAGCGCTAATCGTCCAAACCATGCATTATCAAATACATTCCAATTAAAACGGGCTGCCATAATATAATTTACTTTACCAAATCCACGTCGAGGATCTTTATCAACAACATCAATTTGTTGTGCATAAACCACTTTTTCAGTATCTGCTATACCAGTACTATTATTTTGCAAAATAGCCGTATATAAATCATACGAAATGGTTTTCGGAAAAATTTCCCCTGAAAATTTTGCACCAAATGCATATTGATCAACCATACCATCAGACCAAAAACCAAGAACTTCAGGTCCCACCGCATAAGCATCACCAAGCGCAATACCACGGCCTAACTGAAAGGGAAATGATCCAATAGTAAATGTATGTTTATTTTTGAATGGTAAGCCAAATGCTTTACCAATATTGAATTGTAGCCATAATTGACGAATCCAGAAAACATGACGAGGAAAACCATGTTTATGACTTCCTCTAATTGCATCAAGAATTTTGATATCTGCAAATGTTGTACTTGCGATACTTTCTGGATTTCCCCAAATTCCTTTATTACGCATCTGGAAAAGAAATTCTGCTATTTTTTCTCCATACGTTTGCGCGCCATATAACACATCAAAAGAAAGATCCGCTACATGTTTAGAAACATAGGACTTATCAAAAGTGTTATCATTATTTAACCAATTAGTATTTTTACTATAGAATGTTTCCGGTTTAAATACACCAGAAAAAACATATTCAAAATCACCTGATGTTGATCGTAATTCAGCGTGTAGTAAATGGGCAATACAACTTTGTAATGTAATAATTGCTAATAAATATCCCGTGATGCGCATGACTTCCTTGAAAAGATTCGAATTTTTATCTGAATAGATTACTATGAAATAATCGTACTTGATTAAGCTAATTTGTCAACCAAAAGAGCTCTTTTTACCTATTACAAAAGGATTTTTATGAAAAAACAGCATTCATTTTTATATGGTGCTCATATGTCCATAGCAGGTGAACCTGCAAAAGCTATCGAGCGGGGAGAATCAATTGGTTGCACTGCTATACAAATATTCACCAAAAGCAATCGCCAATGGCATGCAAAATCTATCTCACCCGAAGAAGCTGATGCATTTAGACAAGCTTGGAAAAATTCTTCTATCTCATCAATCATCGCTCATGCATCATATCTCATTAATATTGGATCACCAGACAAAAGCATTGAACATAAATCGATCACTGCTCTTGATATAGAACTGGAAAGATGCACACAACTCGGCATTCCTTATCTCGTACTTCATCCTGGTTCACATTCCAGCAGCGATACAGATGAATGTCTAGATCGTATCAGTAAAAACCTTGATCATCTGCTCGCGAAAAATCAGAATTGTTCAATTTTACTTGAAACTATGGCTGGCCAAGGCACCAATATAGGAAATAGTTTTGAACAACTTGCCCAAATTATTAAAAATTCAAAATATAAGCAACATCTCGGGGTGTGCCTTGATACGTGCCACGTATTTACAGCAGGGTACGATCTGAGTACAGAAAAAGGTTATCATCTCATGTGGGAACAGTTTGATAAGATCATTGGGATTAACAAACTCAAAGCAATTCATGTGAATGATTCAAAAAAAGAGTTGGGGTCACATGTTGACCGCCATACTGATATTGGAAAAGGAAAAATAGGGATTAAAGCATTTGAACTTTTATGTAATGATCCAAAGTTTTTTGATATTCCTAAAATTTTGGAAACACCAAAAGATAGTCTTGCTGATGATAAAAGAAATATGAACACTTTATTGGAATTGCTCAGTAAAAAGACAAGAAAATTGCTGCATGTCGAAAACAAATAATTTTGCGCTCGAAGATATCCTTCAACCTGCCTTCGTTAAAACTTCGGCAGACACGGCAAGTTCTCAAGGCAGGTGTTTACTGCTGAGCTTGACGAAGCATCAGGACGAGCCCGGGAAATAAAAAATAAGCTAATTTCTTTGAACGGGATCCCCAATTGGAATACTGTGTCCTCCGAAGCCTTGGCGAAGGAGGAAAATGTAAATTGGGGTAATTAGAAACTGAGATAATAGATTATATCCTTAATAATGAGCTAAGAAGAAATTGTAGTATATCCATCAAAAATATAATCCATTATCTCGTCACTAAACAGTGCTTTCAAACATTCCTTTTCAACTAACCACTAATAAAAAAGGAATCAAAACAATTAAAAGCATTATTAATTTTGAACATCATCTGATAAAAAACAATTTTTTTTTAACATCAATCTGTGCAACAACAAAAAACTATATATTATAAGGCTATTTTAGAAAATTTTTGTTGTTTTATTGAAAAAACAACAAAAAACAACATGTTTTAATTTTGCTCTTTTTCAGCTACTCGACCCATTACTGCACCAATAAAATCCTTAAACAAGGGGTGAACCTTAATCGGTGAAGACTGAAATTCAGGATGAAATTGGGAACCAACCATAAATGGATGATCTTTAATTTCGGATATTTCAACTAAATCCATCGCAATGTGTGTGCCGGAAAAAACAATTCCTATCTGCTCAAATCGTTGTTTATATTCTTTATTTACTTCATATCGATGTCTATGTCGCTCTGAGACAGTTTCTATTTTATACGCCTTATGCGCACGAGTACCGTCAGCAATTGCACATATATATGAGCCCAGCCTCATATTGGCCCCTTTGGTAGTTATCTGTTTTTGCTCACTCATCAAACATATCACCGGATCTTTTGTGTGCTGATCAAATTCTGTGCTGTTTGCAGTAGGAAGACGCAATAAAGAACGAGCAGCTTCTATAAGCATCACCTGCATCCCCAGGCAAAGGCCCAAATAAGGAATTTTTTCTTCGCGCGCCCATTTGCATGCTAAAATTTTACCTTCAACTCCTCGGGAATCAAATCCTCCTGGAACCACAATTCCATCCACGTTTTTTAAATCTTTCCATGCTTGGCTATCTTCTTGATGAGCATATTCCTCGTAAAGTTTTTCTGCCTCAATCGTAATAACATTCACACGTCGATGCGCATTATAAGCTGCTGATTTGATTGCTTCAAACACACTAATATAAGGATCATTGCTTCCAACATATTTCGCTACAAGGCCAATCGTTATATTTTCTTTACTCTGAATAATCTGATCAACAAACTGTTTCCAATCGGATATATCTGATTTATGTACGTGTGAAAGTTTAAAAAATTGTTGAATTTTTTCACTAATATGTTGATTTTCTAATTCAAGAAATATTTTGTATACAGGATCGTAAGTTAACACCTGGAAAATATAATCTTTTTTTACTTCACACATCACCGAAAGCTTATCAATTGATTGTTGATCAATTTCCTGATCCGTACGTAAAAACAAACAATCAGGCGTTAAACCCGCTCGTTTTAATTCTATAACACTATGTTGTGTTGGTTTTGTTTTGACTTCATTTGCCCACTTAAGAAAAGGAACAAAACTTAAATGCGCATGCATCATATGTTGCAATCCTAAATCCATTTTAAGCTGACGGATAGCTTCCAAAAAAAGCTCTCCTTCGATATCACCAACTGTTCCGCCTATTTCTAATAAAACAAAATCGACATTATGTCGTAATGCATATTCCAAAAGACGTTTTTTTGCCACATCAACAGCATGCGGAACTAATTGTATACATTTACCTAAAAATTTTCCTTCTCGCTCTCCATCAAGTACTTCTTTATAAATTTGACCAGATGAAACAGAAGAATCTTTTTCTAGATTAAGACCTACCAATCGTTCATAATGACCTAAATCTAAATCAGTTTCAGCGCCATCTGCAGTAACAAAAACTTCACCATGAACAAGAGGAGACATTGTCCCTGGATCAACATTAAGATAAGGATCCCACTTTACAATAGAAACGGAATATCCTGCGCCTTTCAACACAACACCCAAAGATGCTATCAAAATACCTTTACCAATCGATGAGCAAACACCACCTGTAACAACAATAAATTTTACAGAGGAATCACGCACTCTCTCAATTAAAGTAGAAAGCTCAGAAATTTTTTTCATACTTATTTCTCCTTTTGTTGCATTAAAAAAGACGCCATATATATAGCGTCAAATTTTTTATTAAACAAAACTAAAATTTTTTTATTTTTTTGGAATATCAATAAAACATTCCACACGATCACCTTCAAGCCATTCGCTGAAATTATGCACCATAAATGCACATTCAAAGCCTGTAAGCACTTCTTTCACTGTTTTTTTATCACGCTGCAAACTCGAAATTTTACCTTCTCCGACTTTTGTTTTACCGCGCCAAATAGTGACATACCCTTCTCGAGTAAATTTACCATCGCGTACAATTGAACCAGCAATAACGCCAATCTTTTTAATATCAAACACACGCAACACAGTAGCTTCCCCAATTTTAGTACGAATCATTTCAATATCTTTTTCGGATTCAGCAATTGCATGTAATCCTTCAAGGAGTTTATAAATAATACCGTACGATAAAATTGATACTTTTTTACGATCAGCAAGATCTTGGGCATTCGATTCAATTTTTACATTAAAACAAACAATGCGTGCTCCGGAGTTAAATGCAAATTCAATATCACTCTCGTTCACATTACCAACTTCTTGTCGCAAAATATTGAAACCTTTTTGTACTTTTTTAGAAAGTCGATCAATTTCTTCTACAACTGCTTCCAGTGATGAATGATTGTCAGTTTTAACAATCACATTAAGACCTTTTTCATACATCAAACGCTTACCTGCAAGAGATGTTTTAGTCTCACCACCCGAAGAACGAATTTTTAAATACTCTTCTTTTGATACAACTCTAAAAAAGTCTCCCGCTTCTGGTCGACCATCAAAACCTGCGGCCTGAGCTGGAATTGATGGGTGAACTTCTTTGATACGCTTACCGTATGAATCGAACAAGGAACTAATATGTCCCGTTGTATTCCCACATAACATGTAGTCGCCAACTTTTAAAATACCATTTTGCGCAATGACGGTTGCAACACAACCACGACCGACTTCTACACTTGATTCTAAAATATATCCATTAGCTGGCACATTAATTTCTGCGCGCAGTTCCATCATCTCAGCTTGCAAACTTAACATTTCTAGCAAACGATCAACACCTGTCCCATCTTTTGCTGAAATTGGGACACAAATAACATCACCGCCCCAATCTTCTACCGTAATACCATGCTGATTAAGTTGTCGTTTAACGACATCTAAACGGGCAGCGTCAACTCTATCAACTTTATTAATTGCAACAACAATAGGAACTTTTGTAGAAAGAGCATATTTAATTGCTTCAACAGTTTGAGGCATTACACCATCATCAGCGGCAACAATTAAAATAACAATATCTGCAACTTTAATACCTCGTTGTCTAATTTTAACAAATGCTTCATGACCTGGTGTATCTAAAAAAACAATATTTCCATGAGAGGTTTTTGCTTCGTAAGCACCCAAATGTTGCGTAATTCCACCTTTTTCTTTAAAAGCAACACGGGTTTTTCTGATATAATCAAGAAGCGTTGTTTTTCCATGATCTACATGGCCAACCACAACAACTACTGGTGGTCTTTTTTCTAAAACAGCATTACTCACCGTTTGTTTTCGTACTTCTGTTTTTTCTTGTTTATCAGCAGCTTTTACAATAGAAATTTCATAATGATCTGCGAGTCGTTGCACTATTGATTCGGAGATAATTTGATTTTTCGTTGCCATAATTCCCCATTTAAGCAACGTAATAATCACATCCGTAACAGGCTTTTTAATGGTATCGGCAAAATCAGATATACTCATTTGATGAAGAATTAACTCAACAGGAATTTCTTTTTGAGCTTCTTTCTGCTTATCTTCTGACTTATCTTTTGTATTTTTTTCTTTTTGAACTGAGTCTTTTTTACCAGACTCTTGTCGAGGGGTTTCTTTTTTTGATATTTTTTCAGAATTTTTTAAAGATTTTTTAACTGTTGCCGGTGAGGTTTGTAACACTGCATTTTCAATCGTACTAGGAGATTTTGATTCTTTTAATTCATCTTTATGTGCATTTTTATCAGGAGTTAATGACTTATTCAAAAAAGAGAGTGCTTTGTCATCCAAAACAGACATATGACTTTTAACATCAAAGCCTTGTTTTTGTAATTTTTCTATAAGGTCTTTGCTTGAAACATTATGTAATTGAGCAAATTCATATATTCGCATAATAAAAAATTAAATATCTCTTTTTGCTAAAATTATTCGTCATTTAACACTTCGTCACGAGAACTTTCTTCTTTTTTTTCTCCATCTTCACGAACAAGTTGAATAGTTACACCAGTAATTTGAGAAGCCAATAATATATTTTGACCACTCTTTCCAATTGCAAAAGGTCTTTGATCTTCATTTAACCAAACTCGAGCAATTGTATTCTCTGCGTTCATTTCTACCCGATCAATAGCAGCCGGCTTTAAGGAGTTTTTCACAAACAATGGTAAAATATCACTCCATAAAAACACATCGATGGTTTCGCCACCTAGTTCTTTCAATATTGGTTTGATACGACTACCACTCACACCAACACAGGTCCCAACAGGATCGATATTTCTATCGTGTGAAAACACAGCAACTTTTGATTTATAACCGGGAGAGCGAACTATTTTTTTAATTTCAACCAGCTTTTCAAACACTTCCGGTATCTCTAAAGCAAACAGTGCTTCTAAAAATTCTGGAGACACTCGGTCTAAAATAAGCTGATTATCGCCTTGAGGTTCAGAAAGTACTTCTTTTAACAAAGCCTTAACCGTGTAACCAACAGCAAATCTTTCACCAGGAATAGAAAGAGAATAGGGTAAAAACGCATAAACATCGCCAAACTTAACAGATACGCCATTACGTTCAACTTTATGAATTGTACCCACAATAATTTGACCACGTTTATCTTTGAACTGGTCATATACAATTTGTGCTTCGCTTTGTTTAATGCGACTCGCAATAATTTGACGAGCCCGTAAAACTTCAACTCTTCCAATAGCACCTTCGAAGGGAAGCCAAATCTGATCGTCTAATGCAGCATTTTTATCTATATTGCGCGCTTTTTTAAGACTAATTTGACTGTATTCATCCTCAACAGACGCAACAACGGTTTTTTGAACGAGCACCACAAGATCTCCCGTTACAGGATCTTCTTCTGCTTTAAGAACAAGCTCAGGGTACTTACGTTCATAAGCTGCAAGCATGCCTTCGCATACTATTGCCCCCAGAGAATCTCTTTTTAATCCGCGTTCTTCAACTAATTCGTCTATTACGTCAGCAAGTTTCACAAGTTACCTCAGGTGGTATTAATTAATTTTGTAATGATAAAAAGCAATCGGATTTTGATAAGATAAAGGCCAGCAAAAAAAATAGGTGCTGTAACCATTTTTATCAACTCTTACTATCAAAGCTTATTATAATTATTTTTTTCTGGCAACAGAAAACAGCAAAACATTGTTTTTTTGGGATTCAAAAGAGTTGTTTTCTTTATTTTGTTAAAAAAACAATTTGGGAGGCTGTTATTATTATCTTATAAATATATATATATATTATTAATAATAATAGGTGAAGGGGTGAGTGGTGCATAACTCGCCCTTTTTTCTTTCAAAATAGCGATCAGATCGATATAATTTTTTTAAAGTGAGTGGTGCATAAGTGGTTGATAAGTGGTGCATAAGTGGTGCATAACTCTGAAAATGCTGATCAGATCACTATTTCTTTGGTTGATAACTCTGAATAGCTTTATCTGATCATTATATTGGAAGGGTAAAAATTTTGGTTAAAAATAAGTTATGAACCAGTTATGAACCACTTATCAACCACTTATGCACCACTTATGCACCACCTTTGCAAAATTCTGTATGTATTTTAAGCGTTATCCATATTATATATAATTTTATTGTATTATTTACAAAGAGAATAAGCCGCATGAATGTCTTGTTTGAAAAAATGTGCTATTTTTGGATTTCGCAGAATATACGCGGGATGATACGTTGGAATGACAATAATATTATTGAACATGACCCTTTTTCCGTGTAATTCATTCATTTTGATGTTTTTTTCAAAAAGAGATTCAAAAGCGGTTGCCCCAAGTGTGCAGATAACTTTGGGCTGAATGATATTGATCTGATTAATGAGTAGAATGTCTTTGCATGTGGTGCTTTCTAGCGCGGTTGGTTTACGATTTTTGGGGGGGCGGCATTTGACACTATTAGTGATAAAAACTTCTTTTCTATCGATACCTAAGGAAGTTAAAATTTGCGTCAAAAGTTTGCCAGATCTGCCTACAAAAGGTTTTCCTTCTTTATCTTCTTCTCGCCCTGGAGCTTCTCCAATAAACAGTAAACAGGCATCAGGATTTCCATCTCCAAAAACAACATTTAGCCTGCCGAGTGTTCCAAGAGGACAAGCGATACACTTTTTATAGGGTTCATACAGCTTTTCGAGTAAAAATTGTTTTTTTTCTTTTTTGTTCATGAAGGTCATTATTTATGTGGTTTTTGTATATATGTTTTTTAATATGCGCCCATTCTATAAAATGAGCGCATATTACTACTATATACCAAATATTGTGTGATGTATTTTTAACCAAAAAGATAGCGCATGAGGAGATTTCCCCATGCATTAGATGTTAAAAATACAGCTTCTTGATATGAATTATGAATGCCGCGTTCAGGAAAATATATAGAAATTCCTTGCGCGTTTTTTAAATTTTTACCTGTACCATTTGCAATAACGATTTGTTCGATGAGTTGCATGCCTTCAGCAAGTTTAGTGAGAAGGTTGTTTTTAACTGAGCTGTTATTTACAGCACTTTTTTTGATATTGTTTGCAAGGTTTTTATAGAAATGATGTAGGTCGATATACGTTGGTTCGTCAAAATGTGTGCAGAGAAGTTTATTCCGACTTTCTTTTATAAGAGATCCAAAGGCATTTTTTTGTGTATCAATTCCTTCAATAAGTAGTTTAGAAACTTGATCAATATTGCGCTCCAAAAGTCCGATGGAATCCAGATTGAGTGCTGACAATGTATAGTCATTAGTGATTGCTTGATATGTTTGTTCATATGCTGCAACAATATGGCGAGCAAAGGCAAAAGTATCTAATCGATCTTTCAGAAAGGGGAAAAGCACTTCATCGTATTTCCATCCCATTCCTAGCTCAACTTCTTCAGAACTGACCATGACATGGGCGTATTTTTTGATAAAACTGCTTACTTCAATCATAGACATAAGACATGCATCAAAACCAATGATGCCAAATTTTTTACCACCGAGATAGTTTTGACATATTGTTTGTAAAGCTATTTCCATTTTT
>DATAXH010000005.1:0-5262 GCA_036266775.1 Candidatus Babeliales bacterium
AACAATTCAGTTTGTCAAAAGCACCAAAAGAGGGTCTCAGGGAGCGTAAAATGGCTTGCTATCGGGGGTTATTGGTTGATATTCTGTAATATTCATAAATATTATGAATATGGAAATTAGAATGATCTAATGAGTATAAAAGATACTCTTAAACGTATAGATGAAAAAAAGAAAAGAGTAGATGCATTTCATCCGCTGCCTTTGGAATTGGTAACAAATTTACAAGAATGGCTTGCAGTAAATTTTATTTATGAAACGAATGCCCTTGAAGGCAATAGCTTATCTCATATGGAAACGGCTATTGTTATTGGTGGCAAAACATTGCATGAACATATCGAACTGATTGATTGTGCACGAGCGGTTACATTTATTACAGAGCGTGCGCGCAATAAAAAGAATATCTCTGCTGATGATATTCTTATTCTTTATAAATTTACCTCAGAAAAAATAGATCCATCTTTGGATCTTGTTGATTTTATGCAATGGTTACATTCTGCTGCAGATCATCCAATCATTGTTGCAGCGCTTGCGCATTATAAGTTAGTAACAATTCACCCTTTTATAGATGGAAATGGCTTGCCCTTCGTCCTTCGACAGGCTCAGGATGAGCGGAGAGCGAAGGAGGGGAGAACTGCTCGATTATTGATGAATTTATTATTGTTGCAACATGGGTATCCATTGGCAATTATTAAAAAAGAGCAGCGACCGCAATATATTGCGGCAATTGAACATGCCAGAGAAACTGATGATTTTGATCAATTTTATGAAGTGATTATTTCTGCAGTTGAATATAGTCTTGATATGTATCTTGAAGCGATTGAAGGCAGTAATTTATGAATATGATGCTATAAGTATGACTGCCATTACGGTTATACCAACACCCACATAGATTAATTCCTTAAAATTTTGTGCATGCTGATTTTCTAAGATTTTCAGTTGTTTTGTAAATTCTTCTTTTAATTGTTGTAATTTCTCTTCTGCTATATCTACAACTATTTTTTTTGTTTTTGGATGATTGGCTATATATTCAATTAATTTTTCTGTGTTAGGGTCCTCGAGTATTTTATTTAGAATTTCTTTTTCAAATGGAAGAGTTTCTTCATCAATTTTTTTACTTATTAATTCTTCGAGGTATCCTGCTTTATGCTTTATCATTTCTGATGGATGTTCTATTTTTTTAACATCTTTTTTTACATGTTCTACTATTTCTGTTAGCGGACCTTCATGGTGTTGCATATCCATTAAAACACTCCTTATATGTAAAATAACAGATGCAAACCCATGATATAAAATCACGAATTTGCATTTGTTTATAATTTTCCTCTTTTTAACCAGGTTCCCCATCGGAATAAAGTGTAGATGGGGTTAAAGTCCAGCTTTGTGGCGATACGCAGCAGTTTCAGTTTCAAGCAAGGTGCGCTGCATGTATGAAAGTTTTGGTTCAACAATGTAATCTTGTTCTTTGAGTGCGAATAAGACAATATTATCTGCATTGGAACAAAGATCATTTCTAATTGCTTGATAGAATGATTCAGGCATGTCGCCTGCGGTAAGCTCAAGGAAATAACAGTAGCGATTTAATAATGTCCAATGTAAATCATCCAAATCATTAATATCATCAAGGATATTGTGTTCAAGGAAGATTGCTAATTGTTCACCAATTTTTTTGGTGATGCGCCATGTTTCTTCATGCGCAGTAGGACTCCATACTAATTTGCTTAATGCGATTTCGCAGAATCTGATAATGCCTTGACGTAACTGTTCTTGTGCAACTTCTTCTTGAGCTATGGTAACAATATTATTACTTATTTTTTGTAAAAATAAATTTGGATCTTGTCGGAATGAATCGTATTCATTACTAAATTTTGCATACAGCATATTGTTGACAGTTGTTTTAAAGCGATCAACAAATGTTGCATCATACAGTGCTGAATCAGTGATATATGCACGTGATTCTACTAATGAAAAGTATGGTGCTAACTGTTCTGGAAATGTTTCAAGAAGATCGGAAAAAGCATACGCATTAATATGGTGCGAACTTTTGATAAGATTAGAAAATAATTTAACAATAGAACGGATATATGCAGGTGGCTGATGGCTGCGTGTACCATATGCAACAAGATGAGAAAGATGTGAAAAATCGTGTGGTAATATTTCTTTTCTATATTCTGGAGATCTCAATTCTTTTTGAATGGATACCATAAGATGGTCTTGGTTGTTGAGTATACTATCTTTTTCTTGAAATGCATGTGTGATTGTATTATGACTGGAAAGAACAATTATTGTAAAAAGTGTGATAAAATAATGTATCATGGTTTGACTCCGTATAAAATTAATACATAACTTCGGATCAGGTTTAATGGTATCATACATATAGTTATTTGATCAATACATTAGTTTTTTAATGTTTTGGGGGTAAAATTTATATGGCGTTATATGCGTATGAAGCGTTTTCAAAAGAGGGTAAAAAAGTTAACGGCGTGATTGATGCGCCATCAGCAGAGGCCTTGCGAGAACAATTAACAAAGCAGGGACTATTTCCTATCAAAATTGAACTATCCGGTGGGGTTTCCACCGCTGGTTTTTTTAAGCGGTTGTTTGAAAAAAAAGTAACAACAAAAGATAAAATTCTTTTGACCAAACAGCTTGCTATCTTACTCAAATCGGGTGTGCCTATTTTACAAGCAATTGAAACATTGATTGAACAGTTTGAAGGTGGCGTTAAAAATATGCTTGTGCGTATTAAAGATGATGTCAAAGAAGGAACATCACTTGCGGATGCATTGGCTAAGTATCCTAAAGTATTTGAAAGAATATATATTCAGCTTGTTCGTGCTGGCGAAGCAACAGGTAAATTAGAAACAATTCTTGAACGGTTGACCGTATACCTTGAACGACGTGAAGCTACAACTAAAAAAGTAAAAGGGGCTTTGCAGCAACCAATTATTCAGCTTGTTGTTGCCATTGGTGTGGTTGGAGTATTAGTGATGAAAGTTGTGCCACAATTGGCGCAAAACTTTGCATCCCAAAAACAAGAGCTCCCAGGTCCGACGCAGTTTATCTTGTCCCTTTCTAATTTTATGATTAGTTATTTTTACATTATCATTATTGGCGTTATCGCAGTGATAGCACTCTTTAAGTTTTGGAAAGCAACTCCAACAGGAGGTAGGCAGTGGGATCAGCTCAAACTGAAACTTCCCTTAATTAAATATCTTTCAAAAACAAATGCGGTGGTGCAGTTCAGTTACACACTTGGATTACTGCTTGAAGGTGGTGTGAATATCGCTGAAGCATTGGATATTGTCGTAAGTGTTATTGATAATCGTGTTCTCGCTGCTGCGTTACGTACTGCACGTGATAATATTGTTAAAGAAGGAAAAATAGCTGAATATTTGCAACAAACAAAGATGTTTCCTCCTATTGCTATTTATTTGATTAAAACAGGTGAGCAAAGTGGCCAGTTGGATAAGATGTTATTAACTGTTGCTGATACTTATGAAAAAGAATATGTTGAACTCATTGATACAATGACTGGCTTAATTTCACCGATTATGCTCGTGGTGATGGCAGTTGTTGTTGGTTTTATTGTATTAGCGATTGCAATGCCAATGATGCAACAAATTCAAAATATTGGATAATGTTTTATTGTAAAGGAGTTTTTTATGATGACGATGGCACAAAAAAGAGTACAATCAGGTTATGCGCGTGCAGGTTTTTCGTTGATGGAAATAATGATCGCGGTGATGATTATTGGATTAGTGATGACGATGGTTGGTCCTGCGGTATATAATGCATTGAAAAAATAAAAAAAAAGCACGGCAGCAGCGTCATTGAGAAGCTTTAAAAATGCAATTGCCGAATATCAAACTGAAACACATCAATTGCCAGCAAAATTAAAAGATCTTGTTAAAAAACCAGCCAATGTTAAAGATTGGGATGGTCCATATATAGAAAAAGAAGAAGTTCCACAAGATCCTTGGGGAAGTGATTTTAAATATAAGATAACTCAAGGCGCTAAACGTCCATACGAACTGTATTCTTACGGGCCAAATGGTCAAGGTGCTCCAAAAGAAGAGTGGATTAGTGTGTGGGAGGAAGAAAAGCCATCAAAGGAATAGTGCGTTGAAGAACAGATGTCGCCATGGTTTTTCTCTGTTAGAATTAATGATCGTGATTGCGATTATTGGTGTTCTGAGCGCAATGATTGTACCAAATCTTGGTCGAAAAACACCGCGTTATGAACGGGAAGCGTTTATAGCGCGGTTTACCAGTTTGGTGCAATACGGTTGGCAGCATGCATTAGTTACCCATAAAATTCAAAAGATTACTGTTGATATAGGAAAAAAAGTAATTAACTTACAAACAGACTCTGGTGAAAAAGATCGTGCAGGAGAACCTGTTTTTCAATCAATTTCCGGTGCGGTACAAAATACGATAATTACTATTCCAGATCAGATTCAAATTAAACAATTTTTTATTGAAGGATTTGATATGATGACAAAATTTGCACGAAGCAAAACAGCAACAGCATGGTTTTATATTGTTCCTGAAGGTATGACACAAAATGTGGTGATTAATGGTGTGGATACACAAGATGTACGTGATGAGCAGCCACGACAATTTTCATTAGTTCTTAATCCTTTTACTGCACTTTTTAAAACGTATGATACATTCCAAAAACCGTAAACATGGTTTTACATTAATTGAAACAGTACTCGCAATGGTGATTGCATCATTAGTTTTTACGCCAATGTTTATTATATTGGCGACTGTGATGCAACGCGTTAATCGGCGAGCTACAGAATTTACCTATTTGTTGTTGGGTAAAAATTTGTTGTATGAAGCGCGACAAAAACAGGAACCGCAAGCAGAAACCTTTTCATTGAATACAACCGATATAGCTTCTGGAGCAACCGTATCTTATGTTCTTGAAAAAGGAGTTGATCAAAAATCACCACTTGCGTCATTGCAAGGTTTGCATAAAGAATCAGTTAAAATTTCTTGGGTAGAACAAGAAAGAAAAAAACATGAACAGTTAATAACATTTGTATATAAACAACCAGAGCAAAAAAAATCATGAAACATGGATTTATGTTAATTGAACTTATTGTTGCAACATTGATAGCATCACTTGTTGCAGGAGTTTTATTTGCAGCTTTGTTTCAGAGTTCGCGAGTTCAAAATTCTGTTGATAATGTTATTGATCTTTCTGTACGTGTTGGGGTGGTTGCAAATCAGTTAGAAAAAGATTTGATTGGGGCT
>DATAXH010000006.1:0-2264 GCA_036266775.1 Candidatus Babeliales bacterium
TAAATGCTAATTTTGTTGCAAAGACGTCTGCAATATGTCGCGCAACAGAAGAATCAATCTTAAAAATATTTTTAATCACAACACCTTCAAGGTATATTCTAAAATCAGCCCAAGACCACCCCGTCATCATCCACGTTCCTAATGCCCATGTTGAACCTGATAATGCAGCAATATATGTAGCAGCATCTACAAGGCCAATTTTTTCTGCTCCAACCATAAATCCTGTTGTACACAACATTGCACGATATCCACCACCACTACCAACAAATGCGATTGTTGGAATTTTTTTACCATTTAAAGATCTGCCTAACAGTTTTTCTAAAGCAGCTTTTACTTTTGGTTCACGATGCGCGCGATATGCACGTTCTTCAGGATGTAACTCATTACCAATACGCACGGTTGCAATAGTATCTTTGTATGGATTATTGGTAATCGCTTTTTCTTGCGATGTAATCATTTTTACTACAACGGGAGAAACAATCTTACGCCCTACAAATGCTTTTGTCTGATCATAATATTGTCGTAATGTTCTTACCACTTCATCATAACTGAGGGTACGTGTTCCACGTACAATTAATAAAAATGCGCAAGCTGCTAATATGCAGATTATATGTTTACGATATTGCTTCATATTTCTCCTTTTTTACAAAAATAAAGTATTTCTTATGCAATGTACTCAAAAATGCCTTTCTAACGCAATATCCTTACAATTAAACAAAAGACAACCCTCTTTTTACTTCTCATTAACACAATCCAATCATATTTATATTACATTACTTATTTCTAATTGATATTTTCAATGATAATGATACAATTAATACTAAATAAATTAATAACCATTTATTGCTCAAAGGGACATATATGACTACAAAACAAACATTATTTTCGGCTCTTATTCTTGGTGCTATAAGCAATATTGCGTTAACGACACAAGAAACTTCAACAAACTCACGTCATAAAATTCTTAACAATATACCCGTCTTTACAAAGATAGGAGATGGTATGTTTCTAATAGAAGACAGTTCTCAAGTAGCTTACACAAACGCTCATTATCCTGATGCTGCAGATAAATTTCGGAAATTATTCGAAAATGGATTAAATGGCGTACTGTGTAATGATGAATGTTTTTTAATTGTTAACTCTAATCAACAAAATGATTGTGATTTGGTAATCAATAAACAAAATACGTTATTGCGAAAAGCAAAACAGGCGTTTGATTATTTAAAAAAAGAAATCCATGATTCTGAAAAAAAATTAACTGCTGAAACAAATAATGTAAAAAAACAAGAAATTTCCGAATATCTTATTTATTGCAACAAAAGCTATGATGAGACCAAAGGAAGGATAGAAGAATTGGAAAAGAGAATCAATGTTATGAATGGTACAAAAAAATAACCCATAAATCATTCACCACATAATACAAAAAAAACCTCATGCATAAACAACATGAGGTTTTTTTTTATTCTTTAATCCGCAACGTTGGGAACAAAATAACATCCCTGATTGATGGTGCATTGGTCAAGAACATAGTTAATCGATCAATGCCAATGCCAGAACCAACAGTTGGTGGCATACCATATTCCAAAGCTGTGACAAAGTGCGCATCATAAAAATGTGTTTCATCTTCACCAGCTGCACGCGCTTTAGCTTGATCATGAAAGCGCTCCGCTTGATCAAATGGATTATTCAACTCCGTGCCAAAAGAAGATCAAAATAAAATAAGTATATTCTCAAATAACCATGGTTAACCATAAAAATTCAAGCTCATCACTGAATGTTTTATATTTCCATACTGATTGTTTATACACCGGCGTTGGGCATGATTTACGTGCTAATTGTATGATGCGAGGTTGTCTTAAAACACGATCAACAATAGTAACGAGCACAATATAAAAATCTTTTCCTCTATACCCATCCTGATTTTTTGTTTTATGCGCGGTATCACGTAATCGAGCCATAATATCAGGTTCCATCGCACGACGATATTCAATGATATCAGCTTCAAGATCAAGTGCTAAATTATCATGTTCAAGTATTACTTGGCCAGCTAATTTCTTTTCTTCCATATATCTCCTCTTTGTTGCACACGTATCTAATGCAACAAAAATAGCGAAATATCTCAACTTTTCGTCAAAAATGTTTGTTGCGTAATAACAAAATAATAATAAAGAAACAAAAACATAACAAAATATGCGATAAAAAGCCTATTGATTGTTTACGATTTGGATAATATATGTTATTGTTTTGTTCGCTAATTACACAGT
>DATAXH010000007.1:0-4240 GCA_036266775.1 Candidatus Babeliales bacterium
CTGGCCTTTTTAATTAACCTTTATACTGAACGGGATCGATTTGAGCTAAGCTATTTCTTATTTCATGAAGTAATCTGAGCACATTTTTTGTATTGGTTTTTGTTTGTTCCATTGCATAAACCATATTGTTTTTTTCGAGAAGATGTTGATTGTTGTAAGAATTTTTCACATTATTGGAATCTTTTTCATCATCTGAACAATAACCATCTGTTGTTTTATCTTCCGGAAGTTTGAATGTTTTATTGAGGTGATGCAAATCTATAAGACCTTTTTTAAGTACTCTAATTTCCTCGCCTTTTCCGTGAATAATATTATCTCTTTCTATGAGATGTTGGTTAACAACTGTAGCTATAGTAGTGATTTTTTTTGTGACAGTGTCTTGCAATTCTGCAATTAAGGCATTGTATTCATCTATAAATTTTCTATCTTGGATTTCTATACTATTTTTAAGATCCATTTGTTGAGTTTTATTTTCTTGAACAAGACAGGTATGTGCCATGCAAGATGATGTATCATTAATTTTTATTTTTCCTTTGTAAGGTTCTTGTCTACAGAGAGCAAGCATATTTGTGAGACGGTCGCTATTTTTTCTTGTAGAAGAATAAATTTCTACAGCGGTGTCTATTTTGCGATGATAGCTTGAATTATTAAGGTCTAACTGTTTGTTTTCTAATTCTGCATAAATATTTTCTTCTTCATGCCATATTAAATCTTTACATGATCTGACAAAACCAAGACCGCGAGTTGTTGGTATTGGTGGCATTAATATTGATTCTTCAAAATTGTTTTTTTTTTCATGGCTGAGGATTGCGAGTGTTATTGCATGGTCTTCCATTGCCGATAGAGAAAATGGAATAACGAGTGGAAGCAGTAGTAATGAATGAATATGAGTAATATTTTTTTTCATTTTTATTTCCTTTAAAAAATGAGGCCAGCTTTTACACTGGCCTCTTATTGTGTGTTCCGTTATTTGTTAGTGAGGCATTTGGTAGTGAGTTCTTCAATGTATTGAGGGTTAGTTTTTAATCCTTTTATTGTTGGTATGATTTCAATTGTTTTTCCTACGGAAACCAACCTGTTTTCTGATTCAGACATGATACTTGAATGTATCTTATTGTGTGGAATTCTTAATTGTTCATTTGAGAGTGATTCTAATGTAGTGAGTCTTGTGTCTCTATTATGACAAAGGCCATTAAATATAGTTACATCTCTTTTTAAATCTGTAATACGTTTAGTTTCTTCATCTACTGATGTGTTATAATTTGTGTAAATTCCTTCTATATTTTGTTGGTATGAATTGATTGCATTAAGTATGGAGGTCATGCAGGCAAGAGTTGCCATATTCCATTGTCTTGTTTTTTCATCATGTTTGTTTTGTAGTTTGTCATTGGTGAGAGTAAGTTCTTTGGAATAATGTGTTTTGAGTAGTTTTAAAGCTGGTTGAGCAACTTTATCAGAAATTCTTATGGTGATTGGATATTTTTGTTGACAGAGAGAAGCTATCGTTGCAAGTGATTGTATATCATTATTATTGGTAGCTGTAGTAATTACTTCTTCAAGTGCATCAAAAGATGTTTTATATCTTGCATCAAAAGCACCTGTTTCGAGATCAGAAATGATTTGTTGGAGAATTTGATTTGATGTACTGGTGTAGTAGGTTAGCTTTTCGAAAAAGCTTAATTGTTTTTCTTCTACTGGTAAAAGAACCGATGCCCATAAAGCATTTGGTTCTGGTAAAGCTATATTTACAACTTCATGTTCTGATTGTAAAAGATTGGATGGTAAAGGTTGTATGTCTTGATGTATATTTTCTTCATTTGCACCATTATGTAATAATTGTTGTTGTATGAAAATCTTTGAACTGTGCAGTTCTTTGAGTGCTGTTTGGAAATTAGTTTTATTTGTTTTTACTTGTTCTTGAATTTTTTCTGGAGAAACTGGTTCTTTTTCTTGTGCTTTAGTTACAGATCTCGTTTCATATCGAGCTACGCATTGAGCATCTTTTTGTTCCTGAATTTTTTGTTGTTGCTGTTGAACTTTTTTTTGTTGTTTTTCTTTGGAACGTCTTTCTTTTCTGTTTGGTCCTTGTTTTTGATTACAGTTCATGCTCAACAGAGGAGTAGCGATTATTAATGGAAGTAAGAATAATGATTGGACAAGCAAGATATTTTTTTTCATAAAGAATCCTTTTTTTATATGAATAATATCACTGAATGTTTTGCAGAAATGAAATGCGATTATTTTTTTATATTTTTTGGCTCCTTTTGGTAATGATAATCGATGACATTCTAACGCGGGTTTGAAATAAATCAAAGATTTTTTTGAGCGTTGTAAAATGTCCATTCTGTGATAGGATAGAAATCATTACTAAGGTATATGTTTTTAAAGATAAAGGGTAGACATGGATAAAAAATTACAAAAAAAGATATTAATGAGCGGAGTTTTGGCTACGCTTTCTTTTTTACCGGGTTGTGCTTTGTTTGATAGATCTCAAGGCACCTCTGCAGAGGGTGAAGAATATTCAGCAGCATCAGTAGCACCATTAACGGGAGATGTTTTGGTGACGATGAAAGGAAAGCCGATCATTACGACTGATACGTTAGCGATGGAAAAAGAAAAATTTCTCAAAGCAAATCCTCAGATTAGACAAGCATTGGCATTTATGCCTGATCCTAAAGAGTTTGATCGCAATTTAGTTGATGGTCTTATTGGGCAAAAAATAGCTGATGAATATGTTATATCTCATAAAATTAATGACACTGCTGCGTATAAAACAGAATTGAAAGATTTGTGTGAATCTATGGAACGCATGTTGAATGCAAAATATTTTGGTGAACATTTAACAGTAACGGTTCCAGATTCAGAAGTAAAAGCATTTTATGATGCAAATAAAGATAAATTACGTGGGGTGATGACATCACCAGGTGGAATTATGGCATCTGGTGTTGAATTTAATGATAATGCAGCAGCCAAAGCATTTGCAGCACGCGCAAAATCAACACCAGGAGGATTTAAAAAAGTAGCGCAAGATGATGGCCTTAATGCAAAAATTAAAGATTTTAAATTGGTAAATAGTCAAAGTATCGGAATTGAACCAGTGTTACGTGATAAAATTGTTGCACTCAAAACAGTGCCATCAATTGATGTTATGGAAGTGAATGGAAAATTCTGGGTTGTAAATGCTGCAAATAAAGAAGAACCAAAATTTGTTCCATATGAACAAGTCAAAGATAAGTTAAAACAAGAGTTGGAACAAAATAAACGCGTTGAACTGTTTGAAAAAGAGATTGGTAAATTGCGTACAGATTATGGTGTTGAAGTTAATGAAGATTATTTTAAAGGTGCAATGACACAAGAAGAAATGCCGCAAACGGCTGAACAACGTGGCGGAGTTGCAACTGCTGCGCCAGCACCAGCACCAAAAGGTGTAGCATAACTCTTCGATACATTTTACTACGTTACACTACGTAAAACACTCAGGGCGAGCGGATAAGTATAAAAGATTTTTTTCTTCCGCTCACCCTGAGTGTTTTTTGTCTTCAAAAAATGTATCGAAGGGTTTTTTGTTTATGAGATTTAAAAATGAGCTATACTATATCAACTATATAAATTCTTTACTTTGCGCTCGTCAGCTTACCCCCATCTTCGACTTCTCTTGATGGGGACCCCGATTGGAACAAAGTGAAAATTGGGGCAAAAGGATTTCTTCGAGCGCAAAAGAAAAACAGTTTAAGTGAAAGTTTTTTAATTATGCACAAAAAATACACATATATTTTATCGCTCATTATATTCCCTTCCATTTTCACCATGCAAATTACCAAAGTTCCTTTAAGCCTGAAAAAAAAGTTTGTCCGTACCACAATTAATAAAAGTCCAGAGTTAGATGCCATACGGAAAAAATTTCGTTTTTATAGTTCCCCACAAGAAGTTGTGGATATTTCCCAAGGTAAGATTGTTATTAAGGAAGAAATTCCGTTAGGTAAAAGATATGGTACGTGTCATAACTATGCTTTTACTAAATTAATGGGAATTGTTGGAAAAGCGCCTCAAAAATTAAATATTCTAGGCCAAAAAGATTATTATGGAGATAATTATCTTAAGATTTATGAGTTTTTTGATTTTCTTGAACCTGGTGTTGCTTTACAACCTGGCGATCTTGCTGTTTATGTAAGGCAAGATGAAAAAGGTTTTAAAGATGTTACTCATACAGGAATTGTTGTGGGTGATGATTGTATAGAAT
>DATAXH010000008.1:0-6376 GCA_036266775.1 Candidatus Babeliales bacterium
TATGTTGTTCATATGATCTTCAAAATAGACATTACTTTTTGCGGGATTAAATGTGATTTTAGTAGGATTGTCTGAAGTATAGACATTACTGGAACAACTTTGATTTTCAAAATGTAGCACAATTGCTATATCCTCGTGGGAATATATATCTTTTTCGAGATCTATGTTTGGTTTATATAGTTTCAACATAGATTTTTGAGTTTCAAGGGGAAGGAGATATTTATTTGTTAATCTATTTTCCTCTTTGTCTATTTCTTTTTGTAATTCACGACACTTTTCATAATTTTCCTTTTGGAACTGAATCGCTTGTTCTCTACATAGGTCATCAAATGGTTTCATTATGGAGTTAAAATTTTCTTCCATTCCATGGAGTAATCTGTTTGAGCTTATAAGTGTGCATACTGCAAACATTAAGATAGTATAGTTTTTCATTAATAGTTCCTTTGATATTGTTTTTGTGGCAGGGATTTATTAAAGATCCGTATGTGTTATATTCCCAATTTTTAATTTTGCTGTATCAGGACATAAAGTGAGTATAATGTCTCCATATTTAAAATTTTTGTGGTCATATTCCAGCGTTGTTATTTTGGTCATATTTTCTAAGTTTGTTTTTATGATGTTTTTTATGCTCGATATATGTTCTTTGTAAAATTCTAAACCATTTGGGTCGTCTGATGTAATAAGAAAAAAGTTTGCAGCAATTACTTTGCTATTTGCAGCTAGGTCTTGAAGAACCTGCTGACATGATTCTTTTATTTTATGCTGCTGTTTTTCTTGATTTTCTTCTAGTATTACGTGAAATAATGAAAAGTTTGTTAATGCAGTGTATTGATATTTATTATCATATTTAACATGAAGAATAGTTATTAAAGAATCGTCATTTATGGTTCTTATAATTGAAGGCTGTTCTATTTGAGAGCTTGAGACGTAATGTTGATTTGGACTTGGGATTATAAATGTTTCATTTTTAGGTAGTGATTTGTTTACCAAAGATTCTAGTAACTTGTAGTTTTCTTGTAGTAGTTTTTGACGCTCTTCAAGTGGTAATTGCTTTGTGATTCTAGCTTGGTTGGTTTCAATTTGTTTCTTTATGGAATCTAGGTCTTGTTCCATTCCATGTATAAAACCATGTGCATACATAAGCGAAAGAGCTGTAATAAGTAGAGTTGTATTGTGTTTCATTAAAACATCCTTGTTTTATGTTGTTTGAGATTGGCATTAAATGTAATTCTTTTTTGTGGTTTTGTAAAAAAATGAAATTGTCGCACAGCTTACGCGACAATTATGGTTATTTGAAAGTGAGCTATTTTATTATAGACTGATGATATGAAAATTTTTTGGCCAATTCGTTATTTTTTTATTGGAACTGTTGTATTGAGTGCCTTTTTATGTGGCGCTCTTTTTTTTGTAATGCATAATCATACAATCGATTTTTCTATTCTGGCGCACTATGATTCGGCACGTCCTTCAATATTGTATGATGATTGGGGCAATGAATGTGGAAAATTTCAGTTAGATAGGCGAGATCCTGTTGATGGAGCGCGTTTGCCTCAGCATGTTATTAATGCATTTATTGCAGCAGAAGATTGGCACTTTTTTACCCATCATGGTATTTCATGGAAAGGTATTGCACGTTCAATTGTTGTGAATTTGTATTATGGACGCAAAGCGCAAGGTGCAAGTACCATTACGCAGCAGCTTGTTAAATTACTTTTTTTTGATTCTCAAAAAACATTCACAAGAAAAATTAAAGAGCAATTGTATGCGATTCTTGTTGAGCAGCAACTGACCAAAGAACAAATTTTACACACCTATCTTAATAATGTTTGTTTTGGGTGTGGTATTTATGGAATCGAGGCAGCAAGTCAACGTTTTTGGTCAAAACATGCGCATGAAATTTCTATTGATGAAGCGTGCACACTCGCTGGAATTATCCGTTCTCCAGCAAGGTACTGTCCTTTAGTGTATCCTCTTTCAGCACAAAAACGACGTGATGTTATTTTAGGGAAAATGAAACATTTAGGTTTCATTACACCGGAAGAGTATGAAAATCTGATAACATATGTAGTTGCAATAAAAGATAAATATTGTGACAGTTTTGCACCACATATTAAGGAGATGCTTCGAATATCATTGGAAAATATTGTTGGCAAGACGATATTATATTCTGCAGGGCTTCATATTCAGACAACCATTAACAGTAAGATGCAAATTGCTGCACAAGAAGCATTCACAACAGAAATGGTAAAATTGCGTGAAAAATTAGGTAATGATCTTGATGGAGGTATGATTGTTCTTGACCGTAAAACAGGTGAGATAAAAGCGCTTGTTGGAGGATTTGATTTTGCAACATCAAAATTTAATAGAGCAATGCAGGCACGGCGACAAATAGGATCGATTATCAAACCTTTGATATATACATGTGCAATACAACAAGGAATGACATTTGCTGATACCGAACTTGATGAGCCATTTGAGTTGTTACAGAATGGTACCGTTTGGGCTCCCAAAAATTATGATAAAAAATTTCATGGAAAAGTGACACTCGCGTATGCATTATCACGTTCAAGCAATATTGTCAGTATTAAAATACTCTTAAAAGTTGGAGCACAGGCTGTTATTAATCTTGCAAAAAAATGTCGCGTTACCACTGATTTTCACACATATCCATCGTTAGCATTGGGATGTATTGATACAACATTGTGTGAAGGAGCAGGAATGTTTAATGTGTTTACAAATGATGGTGTTTATGTTGAACCACATCTATTGTCATGGATAAAAGATAGATGGGGAACACGTATATATAAACCAACTATTGCTACTGAACGCATTCTTGATAATCATATTAATGGGCAAATTAAAGCAGTTCTTTGTTTGGGGCCTGAACGCGTTAAATTGCGGTATGGCGAGCAACATTGGATTACATCACAAGCAATGAGTAAAACAGGAACAACAAATGATTCGCGAACCTGTTGGTTTATTGGTTCCACTCCAACATTAACAACGGCAGTTTATGTGGGGTTTGATGATAATCGTCCCATGGGAAATAATGTGTATCCTATTCATACAGCATTTCCGATTTGGCTTGCGTTTAATCGTGTAATCGATTCTACCGAAAAAACATTTTCATATGATCCGTTATTGCAACTGAAAGTGATTGATGAACATACGGGTTTGCCTTCAACGTTAGGTAAATCTGGTGCTATTTCTATTTTGGTATAACCATGGTATAACATGAGAAATGTTAATTTCAAAAAAAAGGATGCGTATGAAAAATAAAATTATGTTATGTTCCCTTCTTGTATGTTCAAGTGTGAAAAGTGAAAACATTTCTGATCCCGTTGAAAAAATATTTACTAACATTTATACAACAAAGTTTTGGGTATGGGGGGGAGAAAGTGTTTCTGGTCCAGGATCAGAGCTGAGAGTAACACAACGAATGCGGCCACAGTTGAGCGCGCTGATTAAACGATTTGGAATTAGTTCTATAGCAGATGCACCATGTGGCGATCTGCATTGGATGAGACATGTTGATATGGGAACATGCAGATATACTGGGTATGATATTGTTCAAGAATTGGTTGAGCGCAATACAAAACTTTTTGGAGAAACAAAACAGTTTAGACATTTTAATCTTATTGATAATGTGATTGAGAAAGTAGATCTTATTATATGTCGTGATATGCTTGCGCATCTTACGCACGAACAAATTGTGAAAGTTTTAAGAAATTTCAAACAAAGTGGATCGAAATATATTTTGATGACGACAGGGCTTACAACAAAAGATAATAGTCCTGATATTACAACGGGAGAAGTCAGAAGGATTAATTTTGAATTAGCGCCATTTAATTTCCCTCGTCCATTGGCTTTAATTGAAGAAGATATACCATTTGAATGCGAACGTGGAAAACATTTGGCATTGTGGTTTTTAGACGATATTAATATTTAAAAAATTTTGTTGATTAAAAAGTAGCGCTTGGAAGAAACCAGGCGCTACTTTTTATTTATTTAATTTTTGATTGATCAAATCATTTAAGCTGATATTGTGTTGTGCTGCTTCTACAGCAAGATGAGCATGAAGTTGTGGATTCATACGTATGTTTAGTTTTCCTGAATATGTTTTTTCTGGTTGTTCACCACGTTCTTCACACCAAGCAAGATAATCATTGATTGAATCTTGAAAAGCTTTTTTAAGTTCATTAACACTTCTTCCTTGAAAAGTAATGACATCTTTAAGACCAATTACTTCTCCATGAAATATTTTTGCTTTATCATCATACGTTACTTCTCCAAAGTAACCTTTATATTTCATCATTTTTTACTCCTGCATTTTCTAAAAATTTACGCATTGCTACCAAAGCGCCTTTATCTGTTTCAGAACTGGGATGGGGACGATGAAAAACAGATCTTACTCCATTTAAGGCTATACGCACCCTTGATCCATTTCCTTCACTGACTTCAGCTTCTAAAGCTATAAGTAATTTTTCTATATCATCCCATCGTACATTTGCTTGTATAGGATGTTTAAATATTAATTCTAGGGTTTTGCGGTGTTTTTTGTTCATAACCTTTTTCCTGATGGTTAACATTATTATGGTACTACTTTTTGGTATTCAGTGTCAAGTTTTATGCGGTTATTTTTATTGTGATGTAATGGTATACTTGGGCTGCATCTTGAACAAATCAAAAAAGGATCACAGTGAAAAGAAAAAAACCGCTATATTTTATGATGTTGCATATATTGTTGTGGGTTGGATTGTTACAGCCAGATGGATTTGTTGAACATACACTTGTGAGATATGAACATGGTTATAAACCTATTCAAAACTTTGCGGTAGGTAATAATGTGGTTGTGGTTGCAGATGGTGGGCAATTACAGCCATATTCCATAGCACGTACGATGAGTTATGTTGCTGACTGTTTTATAAAAATTCAGATTAAAGATATTTGTATTTGTGCTGCACCAGATCAAAAATTTTATTCGTGTACCAGAAATGATTGGGTGAGTGCGCAAGCATTGCATATTTCAGAGCAGTTGTTGTGTGGTAGTGGAAATGTTGTTTGTGTCGATGCTGTTGAAACAGTCCATAAAAAGCAAAAGATGCACACATTTACCGTTGATATAAAACATATTTTTTGTGTAACCCCATATGACATTATTGCACATAATTTTACTCCTGCTTTTACCGTCCCATTAGCTATTGCATGTCCCCCAGCTGCAGTTGTCGCTACAGTTGGCCAAGTAATAGGATGGGGCATTCTTGGTTGTGTAATGTTTTGTCGGCATAGAAAAGCTCATAGATATGAATTACAACATGGCGGATGTTTTTCTCCTGAAAGTAAAAATGGTGCAACAACTCCAATTGCTACTGGTTGTTATCAATCGGTACAAGATGTTCCGTTTGTGTGTGATATAAAAGCTGGCAAACAAGATTTACCTACCAAATTGGTTCATGAAATACCACAAGATATTGGTTTGGATCAAGGTTGTGCATTTCCTGTGGAAATACAACAACCTATTTTGCATGAAGCAGCAATACAGCATCCTGCTTGTGATGAAAATAAACGCTATGATGGCCCTTGGTATAATCGTACTGAAGATTGGGCGAAAGATTTTAAACATAAAGATAAATTAGAAAGATCTATATATGTTAATCAAGGTAAACGAGCACTTAGGGTTTTGAAAGATATAGAAGGATGTGACGGTTTTAAGAAAGGTAATTTTATAGTTATTGATGCGTTACATAATGATCACCTTGAAGTGTTTGGTAAAAACCTTAGATGGAAACATGTAGCGAATTTTGATGGAACTTTAAATCAGAAAAAAACAGAACAGGGAAAAAAAGAATTTCGTCAGCCATTAGAAAGAGGTTAAATATGGATTATAAAGAATGGAGTGATGCAATAGATAAAAGAGTTGAACAAGCAAGGCGTGATTATAAAGGGCCTCATTGTTGTTTAGCTATGGATATTCATTTATCTAAAAAAGGTACTATTTTGCGTTATAATGAGCAATATCGCGAATATACGATAGGATTTCCTAATGGAGGTGTATTGATTGCTTATTGTATGTTTTGCGGTAAAACATTACCAATATCCGTACGTGACGAGTGGTTTGATATATTAGAAAAAGAATATGGGTTGGAAGAACCTTTACATGAAGATAAGAAAAAAGTTCTTGCTGAGTTTTGGACTGATGAATGGTGGAAGAAGCGTGGATTATGAAGAGTAAAAGTATTAAAATAGCACCTTTGTATTGTTGTGGTGCTTTACGATATGAGGCAGAAGATAAGTATTGTCCTGTTGAATATAGTTCAAGATGGCGAGAATATACAATTCGTGATCTTAGTTAAACTTCTAAGTCTTTAATGCTTTT
>DATAXH010000009.1:0-5197 GCA_036266775.1 Candidatus Babeliales bacterium
AGATTTGCCAAATGGTCGTAGTTATGCCATATTTCATGCAGTATGATGCTCATTAAAAATCTCCTTTTTAGAGTGGGACGTTTTTTTTGAGTATCATACTTTTTTTCTTTTATTCCGTCTTTACCCCTCAATCTCCAATTCCAATAGAGCGTTCTGTAAATTTCACAATTCACGTTAGAATCAGGGTTTTAAATGCGATCGCCCTGAAAATAGAGATAAATATACAAAGGGGAGTTATTTAAGAAAATAATATTTTGAATGATAAAGATAGCCGTGTAATTAAAAAAACACACGGGCAGCACATGATATGCTGCCCGTGTGTTTTTATCTAAATGGTTAATTTTTATTATTGATTATATTGACCAGTAGATCTTTCGTAAATGCGTTCTCTAACTGTTGGACGTGTTGTTGGTTGAGTTTCTGTACCACCTAACATTTTAGGGGCATATTTTTTATAAGTTGCTCCAGCTTCACTTGCATATCCTTTACCAGCTTCATATGCGCCTCTTACACGAGTAGTACCATGAGTTTTATATTCGTCATAAGCAAATACTGATGCAACTAGACCAAAAACTGCCATAACCTTAAGAGCAAATGCGTTGGCGTTGTACCAAGACATACCAACTTCTTTTTTGTTTTCATTAATATCAGCTTGTACTTTTTTAAGATCAGCTTGGTTTTTTTGTAAATTATCTATTGCTTCAGTCATAGCTTCTTTTTTAGCTTCTTTTTGATCTTTAGGTGTTCTGCCAGTTAACCAATCAAACCATCCACCTCTGTTATCTTTTATCTCTTGCTTGATTACTTCTTGTTCTTTTTTCAACATATCTTCTTTTGCTAAAAGAGGAAGAGTGTTTTCTTCTGCAGATGTTTGAGCTTCATTTTTAACCGTATCAAGAATTGCTTCTGGTGATGTTTGTCCTTTTTGAACTTTTTTAGAGGTTACTACAATATTTGATGCTGATTCTGACATTGCTTTTGGTTGCGCATTTCTTTTCATAACTTTCGCATCAACAGTGCTTACCATTGCAAAAGCAATAGCGACGAGGGTTGTACTTAAAATCTTCTTCATAACAATCTCCTTTTTTTGGACATGTATATTTATACTTTTTTTATTCTCATTATAAGGCCCTGGGTAGCATGCTCTGATTCTCAGGTTCTTATAACTTCTAATTTCAGAGTAAAGAAATCGAGTTCTAATTGTCAATAAAACGCAAAAGATTTTTTAAAAAAATATTAAAAATTATTCGAATAAATCGATTGGATGATATTATTAGTTACTTTATAAGTAACCTTAATAGATAATCTTTTCCAACGTAAAAAAAGAAGGAAGCGAAGAGAATTCCGTCAAATCGGTCCAAAAACCCCCCATGCCCGGGTAATAAAGTCCCCGAATCTTTCAGGCGGGCTCTGCGTTTAAGCCATGATTCAAAAAAGTCACCAGCAAGAGAAAGAACACATGTTACAAAGGTAAAGGGGATAATGAGCCAACAGGGGGTATGATATTCCTGTTCCCAAATAATAAAGATAAAGCCAAAGATAGCGAAAATAAAACCACCCAATGCTCCTTCCCATGTTTTTTTGGGACTGATAGATTTGCAAATGGGATGTTTACCAATAAGGTTGCCGGTGATATAGCTACCGGTATCAAAGCTGAAAACAAGAATAAATAGGATAAGCAATAAGTTATGATAGAGGGGATTATGGTTCATAACAATAAGGAGTGCAAAGGGTAACATCAGATAGGGAGGTAATAAAAGCCAAAATAAAGGTGTGTTAATGGGGAAAAATCTTGTCCATTCATAAATAATGATAAGAAGTAAGATACCAAGCAGAATAAAAGAGAAAAAAATTGGTGGTAAATAAAAATAGACTGCCCAGAATATAAATCCTAGGAACATACTGCTAGCAAGTCTTACAAGAAAATTAGTCGAAAGCTGTAAACGCATTTTCTATATACTGCAAGTTTATTGAGTTACTATTATCTTCTATGAGTGCCACGTCAAAGCGGCAAATAATTTCTTCCTCATTATGCTGTGATAAAAAATGTTTCGCAATAGATATAATTTTTTTCTGTTTTGACGGGCCAATTAACTCTGCTGGATCAACAAGGGGATTATGACGCCATTTAACTTCTACAAATGCAACGGTATCTTTTTTTTGTGCAATAATATCCACTTCACCAAAACGTTTGCGATAATTCTGGGTGATGATGGTATATCCATTTTTTTGAAGATGCTGTGCTACTAATAACTCGCCTTCTTTACCTTTTTGTATTTTGTAGTTCATACGTAATTCTTTATTATTATCCTGTTATCTCTCTCCGCTCGCCCTGAGTATTTTTTGTCTTCAAAAAATGTATCGAAGGGTTAAGCGGGAAAATAATACTCACAAATCTTTTTTATGTCGCACCCTTCGATACATTTTACTACGTTCCACTTCGTAAAACACTCAGGGCGAGCGGGGGAGATATATCTTCGAATACTTTAAGTTCTAAAACCTGTTAGCCATATGTTTTTTTGTATTCTGCGCGAGTTGCGTTTTAGGAGTCTGCAACACTAAAATTTTTTCTTTTTGTTCAATAAGTTGTGCTTCCATAGCAATAATAGTTGGTTCTAACGTTGCAAGTTTTGGGAGCCAATATGAACGTATTTTTTTAAGACGTTTTTCTGCAGCGGGAAATTTATTGCGAGTGATGTAAAAGGTGCAAATGTTACATTCGCTGGCAGCAAGATGTTCATAACATTTTGTTTGTACGTGTGTAACTTCATCTCTGTACTGTTTAAAATGATCTTGTTTTAAAAACAGTTCAGTAAGCGCTAACGTTTCTTCTGTTTTTGTTTGATCGCGATCAATAGGTAAAATACATGCAAATGCACTGAGTGTAGAGCGATACAGCGCATATTCTTGTTTTGTGCTACCAGGATATAATGAACAGTATTGTGTGTATACAAGTGAAGATTTTTTAAATTGATTGTCTGCGTACAAAGTGTCAGCCAATTCTAAAAGATGTTCAGAAAGGAGTGTGATATCGGTACATATTTTTAACAGTTGTTCAAGATATTTTATGGTTACGTGATTACTGCCTTTTGTTTTTTGTTCATTTTTTGCTTGCACAAGTTCATCATATTCAAAATCTACGTAGGTACGGTTGCGCTTTTTCACAACTTTAGTTGTGTCCGCCGTCTTGTCCTCCGTAGCTTTAGCAGAGGAGGAAGCCTTGGCGAAGGAGGATGAGTCTTCGGACGCGTTTAAGGAAAATGAGTTTGATTCTTTTTCTTTTTTATTTTGAACTACTTTTGCTGAGGATGTTTCTTGGATGTTGACATCAAATTCTTGTTTATTTGCTGCAGCCATATTGAAGGAATATATGAGAAGAGAGGATACTAATAATATAATATGTTTTCTTGTTTTCATTGCGGGATTATGCCTATCATAAATGATATTTTTGATACATGGTATTCAAATATGAGTATACTAGTATCATTACAAAAGAAAAGTCAGGGATCCTATTATGAAAAAAAATAGTGGTGAATTACTCGTCCAGTTAGGCGTGATTAATGCACAGCAACTTGCTGAATGTCAGCAAGAGGCAGAAAAAACAGGAACAACTGTTGAAGCATGCGTTATTGATAAAAAATATACAACTGCTGAAAAAATAGCACAGGCATACGCAAAGTATTCTTCTTTACAATATATTGATACCATTACTGAAAAAATGGCAGATCTTGATCTTTTAGCACGAGTACCACTTAAATTTTTACGTGATAATGAAGTTATGCCCATTATGATGGATGGGAAAATTTATATTTTGACTGCTGATCCTTTTAATTTTCAACCACTTGATGAATTGAACATGTTGCTTGGTGGAAGTGCGCATTATGCCGTTGCTCCGTTAGCTGTGATTGCCAATAGCATCAATCGTTATTATCCACTTGAAGGGACCGAGCGGATGATGAAGGAGCTTGAAGAGGAAGAAGAAGCTCCTAAAGAAGTTGCATTCGAAGAGATAGAAGAAAAAGATATTCTTGGCATGGCAACTGAAGCACCAATTATTAAATTGGTGAATAATATTTTTTTTCAAGCAGTTAAACGTAATGCTTCTGATATTCATATTGAGCCATTTGAAAAAGAAATTCGTGTCCGGTATCGCATTGATGGTGTGATGTATTCGGTAATGAATCCTCCTAAACGTATTCAAGGTGCGCTTACATCTCGCATTAAAATTATGGCACACCTTGATATTGCAGAAAAACGTATTCCTCAAGATGGTAGAATTGCAATTAAAGTTGCCGATAAAGCATATGATATTCGTGTTTCTGTGTTACCAGTTGCGTTTGGTGAACGAATAGTGATGCGTTTATTAGATAAATCGAGAACATTTACAGGTTTAGAGGAAATTGGTTTTAGTGAGAGAGATTTAAAAGTTCTTGAAGCAAATATTAGCCGGCCCAATGGAATTATTTATATCACCGGTCCAACAGGTTCTGGTAAAACAAGTACGCTCTATTCCATTTTAACAAAATTGAACACACCTGATGTTAATATTGTGACGGTAGAAGATCCTATTGAATATCAAATGGCAGGTATTGGACAAGTTGGCGTACGTGAAAAAGTTGGACTGACGTTTGCAGCAGCATTGCGTTCAATTTTACGTCAAGATCCAGACATTATTATGATCGGTGAAACGCGTGACCAAGAAACAGCACAAATTGCAGTGCAAGCAGCGCTTACGGGACATTTAGTACTCAGTACGTTACATACGAACAGTGCACCTGCATCTATTACACGATTGATTGATATGGGTATTGAGCCCTTTTTAATTGCATCATCAGTTGTAATGGTTGTTGCGCAACGATTAGTTCGCAAACTGTGTCCAAAATGCAAAAAAGCATATCATCCCAATGTAGAGCTGTTGCAGCGAATTGGTTTATCAGCGAAAGAAGCAAAAGAAATTAAATTTTATGAACCAGTTGGTTGTGATGAATGCAATCAAACCGGTTTTCGTGGACGAATAGCAGTGTTTGAGATTATGGAAATGACACAAGCAATTGCAACGTTGACCATGGAACGAGCTGAAACAGGTTTGATTAGAGAGCAAGCGCTTAAAGATGGAATGATCCCTCTTATAAAAGATGGTTTGCGTAGAATTAAAGATGGTCTGACAACAATTGAGGAGGTTCTTGCAGTTGCTACC
>DATAXH010000010.1:0-4632 GCA_036266775.1 Candidatus Babeliales bacterium
AATGGAAGATATGATTGCTGCAAAGAGTTCAGAAAGAGTTATTGCCAGTGATCATATTTTTATATGGTCACATAAAGATTTAGATTATCATGCAATAACAGAGGAAGGTGAGATTTCTGAACGTCTTATACCAAAAAATGATTTCGCAAAAAAAATTTATAGAACGCAGTTGATATATAAAGAAGATGGTAAACATCTTTTGAGAACTACCCAAGAGCTTATTTATTATTATACAGGGCCTAAATATACAAATCTTACGAAACATCAAAGAGTTTTAATACCAATTTCTTTTTCTGAGAAGCAAGGTCAAGGGATGTGGGAGGAGTTTCATCGAGTCAATAAACATGAGAAGAATAATAAAGAAATAATTTTAGCGATGGATAATGAAGATAATGTATATTTTATTACGCATGTATATGATGCAAAAGTAGATAATTCAAAAAAAGCTGTTGTATTTGATATGAAAAAGTTCGCATATGTTCAGGTACCTTTATTATCGAAAAAGAAGGCTGAGTTAAAGATGAGTACATTGGAGCAAGAATTTTCTGAACTAAAAGAGAATTCTGAAGCATTGAAGATGTCCATAAAACAGTTGCATGGTTTGATTCAAAAACAAAATACTCAAAAAGAAGAAAATTTAAAAAAACAAGAATCAGTAAATTTGTTACATTCTTCTGAAGATTTGAAAAAATCTATGGATCGACATAACCGTAATATATTTATAGGTAAAGTAACTTATTATGCTTCTTGGGCAGCTTTAATCGCATTTCTTTTCTATAATCGTGATCAAGTTGCAGCTTATTTTACGTATTAATATCAAGGGTAAAGTCTGAAAATAAACCTTGTTGTGCTTTATAATTACCAACAAAAGCGATCATTGCAGCATTATCAGTGCAATATTTGCGCGATGGATGGAAGAATGGAATACGGTGCGATTCGGCGAATGTTTGGAGGTGACCAGTGATATATGCATTACATGCAACACCACCCACAAATGTGATTGCTTTAACTTCAGGACATTTTTCAACTGCAAGTGCTAATTTTTGTTCAAAAATATCTGCCATGCAGACAAGTAATGAGCTCGCAACTTTTTTTTGGAACTGTTCATCATCAGGGCGTAAAAATGTTTTTGTGGCAAGATCGTAGGCGCCTTGTTTAACAAGGTCATAAAGAACTGCAGTTTTAAGACCAGAAAAACTAAAATCTAATGTTTTATGTTTGCTGCGTGGGTAATGAAAAAAATCTTGAAATTCAACTTCACGTGCTAATTTTTCTATCACCGGACCACCAGGATATGGCAAGTTCATTAATTTTGCAATTTTATCAAAGGCTTCTCCTGCAGCATCATCTTGTGTTTCTCCAAGAACTTCATAATCACCGAAATTTCTTATAAGGTAGAGTGATGTATGGCCACCTGATGCCGTTAAGCAGAGATGTGGAAATGGAACATTATGTTCAAGGAATGACGAAAATGCATGGCCTTCTAAATGGTTGATACCGATGATCTTTTTGCCCCTACTTTGCTCTTCGAGCTTCGAAGGGCAGGTCGCGGAATAGGCGATTGCCTTTGCAAAACAGATACCCACAAGTAATGATCCGGGAAGTCCTGGTTTGTTAGTAACTGCAACAACATCAATGTCACCGAGTGATAGATTTGCCTGTTCAAGAGCTGCTGCAACAATAGGATTAATTTTTTCTAATTGTGATCGTGATGCAAGTTCAGGTACAACACCACCAAATTTTTTATGCAACTCTATTTGTGAGTATAATGTGCTGGAAAGTAAACCTTGTGTACTGTGGTACACTGCAGCTGCGGTTTCATCACATGAAGTTTCTATGCCGAGGGTGATAAAAGGTTTCATTGGGTTTATGTGATCGTATCCATAATAAGAATGCGTTTTTTATCCGCTACGGTTTGTATTTGACGTTTAATGGGCGCATGAATAATTTTTGAATCCAGCGCTGTTAATTCTAACTTGATTAAAGCTTCTTCAAAATTTTCTTCTGATGCGCGATCAGTTGCGTTATTAACGTATAATGTAGGAAGTTCTACTGTAGAACCACCTTTAAATTCACTGATCCATTCTGGGTAACATTCAACAATAATTGCACGATCAGGAATTTGTCCTGATTCAGGTAATGTTTCTTCTTTGATTTCCCATGCACTGTCAATCAGATCGAGAACATAATATTTATAAGAAGATTCTGGATTTATTTTGAGATACGCGAAGGTATTGATAATTTCAGTTTTGTCAGGATATTGTTTAAGTTGATATTCAATTTTAGCAGCAGTGACAAGAACTTCAAAATGAGTTTGATGGGTTGCTTTAGGGATTTCAAACGTTATTTTAGGCAATGATGTTTCATGCGTAGCTGTTGTTATTTGAGTTCCGCTATAATTCATATTTAATGGTACAAGTGTTGAGTTTTTACTAAATTGAATAGTGCCACCAATAAGCGATGGAGCGGCAAGGTTGGAGTTTATTGAAAGGGTTGTGAAAATTAAAGATAATGCCTTGTAGGACGTTGTTGTAATTTTTTTCATAGTAAACCTGCTTTCGTGGGTGAAAGAATGTCCGTAAGATTAACATAATTAGAATAACTGAAAGATTTTTTAATTTCAAATGTAGGCTACTCCTTCTTGCATGTTAAAAGAAAGGATTTTTTATGCTACGTAAGCGAATGCGTTCTTTAGTTAAGCGATTATTACGACAAGAGCGATCTCCTCATAAATTAGCATTAACATGTTCTTTAGGTGCATTTATCGCTATTTCGCCACTCATGGGCGGGCATACATTGATGACTTTCATATTCAGTTGGTTATTGGGTTTAAGTGTTCCTGCTGTTTTTGCAGTATCTTTTTCGATCAATAATCCTTGGACAATGATCCCTATTTATTCTTTTAATCATCTGTTTGGTACGTGGCTATTTGCGTGGTTTAATATTGATCATACAAAACTGGAACCAAGCTGGCTTGAACCTTGTTATTTATTTATAAAACAACATACTGGTATGAGTGGCTTATCTGTATCAGCACTTTTAGTAGGGGGGCATGTGCTTGCTTTGAGTGTAAGTCTTATAGCATATATGCCAATGAAAAAAATTTTCCAACGTATGTATTCAAAAAAATTATGAAGATATTATCGCAAAATAAAAAAGCATTTCATGATTATGATATTTCTGAAAAAATTGAAGCGGGTATTGTTTTAACGGGTGATGAAGTTAAATCATTACGCGCAGGAAATGTAACATTGATTGGTGCATTTGCAGCAATCCGTAATGGTGAAATGTCGCTCGTTAACTGCCGTATTACGCCATATGATAAGGCGTATCAAAAAGATGAAGAGGCTGCAACACGCAGCCGTGTTCTTTTACTCCACAAACGTCAAATTTTAAAGCTAATTGGTGAAATTGCCCAGAAGGGTGTGACGGTTATTCCTTTGATGTTTTATTTGAATGATAAAAATAAAATCAAGGTGCAGTTGGGTATTGGAAAACATAAAAAAGCACCGAGTAAAAAGAAAGAGCTCAAAGAGCGGGATATCAAGCGAGAAACCAGCCGAGCGATGAAAGAAAGTCGCTCCTAATCGACCATTTGTAAATATTTGCAATTTTGGTAAACTTATAATAAGTGATAAATATATGCTTTAATTGCCTTTTTAGGCGGAATTATGAAAAAAATTATAATGTTGTCAGTAATTTTTTTTAGTGGAATAATCGTAACAAATGCTTCAGCAATGTTAGTATTAAAAGTTAAAATAAAGCCTATAACACGTGTTAGATATATAAGTTTTAATTCGCGTGAAGACGAACGTAAACGATTACTAAAGCAGCTAGAGACCAATTTTTGTACCTTATTAGCTTTAGATAGTATAATTGGGTATCGATATACTAAAAATGGTCAGCAAAATATAGAAAAAACTAACAGGAACCTATTCAGAATCCACAGTACTTTACAGGAATTAAATAAGGGAGAAGAAGATTTATCGGATACAAAGGATATAAAAGAATAACAATTCGAAGGGGAAATTATGAAAACAATATCAACTTTAATATTGATGTTCTCTGTACCTTCAATTCTATTTTCTATGGAATTGCCTCGATACAAACATTTGCACAAGTTACCTGAAAATTCACGTATAAAAAATGTATGTGATGTGGTTAAGCCGGGATTGTTATGGAAAGGTGAGACTGAAAGAATTTGTGATAAGTTGGAAAGTTTGTATGAATATACAAAAGTAGATACTAGTAGATTTAAAAAGTATGGTGATCAAGAACGTTATAGAATAATTTCATCGCCACAATGGATAAACGATGCAGCTAAAGATATTCGTACTGCTGCGCCAGAAATGTATGATCAAGCTTTACCGGTAATCAATAGAATGTTTCCGGAAATGAGTGAAGAAGATAAGAAAAAAGAATGCGAAGCAATGGCAGTGCTTGCAGGTAGAGTTTGTAGTGAAAATTTTGCTATGTTTGAACAAGCTGTTCGCGATAGTTTAATAAGACATTAAAATATAAAAGATGTGGTTATTTTTGAAATATAGGATAGTCGCAAATTTGTATATCATTGACAAGTTTTGTGCATTCTGTCACTATTTTGAATATAAAATTCTTTGAAAATTCTGGGGG
>DATAXH010000011.1:0-2718 GCA_036266775.1 Candidatus Babeliales bacterium
CAGTGATATCAAACAGTTAATAAGCAAAAAGTGAAAATATTGTTTATATCCAATTCTTTACAAAGCTAACTTATTTTTAACAAGCTACAAAACAATCGCTATATTTTTGTTATTTTTAGGGAATTGATATGCAATTTAAAAAAACTGTTTTTTTTATACCTATCATACTTTCAATAAGTCATACACACATAACAATATCTATGGGCAAAACCCCTACACAAAAACGCCTACAACAACAACTCCAACAAAGACAACAACAAGAAGAATTAGCCAGACAAGAAAATATCCAACGAGTGCAAACTGTAAATACTCAAATTAACCAAGAATTAACACTCTCACCTATACAAGAAAAAGTTTCAGATAAAAAGAAAGAATTTATAATTGCTTGTAGTACAGGTGACATCAATAAAGTTCTTTCTTTCATTAAAAACGGTATGGATATTAATACAAAAGATAAGAATGGCATAAGCAGCCTTATGTTTGCCTCCTACTATGGACATTTAGAAATTGTAAAACTTTTAATACAGTATGGGGTACATGTAAATGCAGAATCCTTAAAAAAAAGAACCGCCTTACATTTTGCGTGCCAAGGAAACCATCTTGATATTGCCCAGTTACTACTTACACATGGAGCAAACATACATGCTGAAGATAATGAAAAAGTAACTCCCTTAGAACTTACAGTAAACAATTCCACTAATCTCCCCTTAATAAAATTTCTTGTTACACATAAAGCAAATGTCAATGTACAAGATATACGTAATTGGACTCCTTTACATTCTGCCTGTCAAAAAGGAGATTTTGATATTATAAAATTTCTTATCGATAATGGTGCAAAAGTTAATGCACAAAGTCTCAAAGGAACAACTCCCTTACATCTTGCTTGTACTTATGGAAATGAAAAAATTGTACAACTTCTTATTGATAATGGTGCTGATGTATATGCTAAAGATTATCAAGGTCATATCGCTTTTGATTTTGCCGCTCATAACAATCATCACAATATCATAAACATTCTTATTCAAAATGGATATAACGTAGAAAACTATTATAAAATTACAACGACAAATATTCATCAACAAGAACTCAATTCTCAACTTATTAATGTCTGTCAACAAGGCATAATCAAAGAAGTAATACAACTCATTCAACAAGGAGCTGATATAGAAGCTGTCAACCCTCAAACTGGCATACGACCTTTACATTTAGCTTCTTTTTATAATTACCTAGATATTGCAAAATTACTTCTCGAAAAAAGAGCCAATGTCAATGTACAAGACTTCATACAATTAACCCCTTTACATATGGCTTGTGAACAAAATAATATAGAGATAATACATCTTTTACTCAAATATAAGGCAAATATTAATGCTCAAAATGATCAAGGTAATACACCACTTATTATCTCCTGCGCAGAAAATCGTATTCAAGCAGTAGAAATACTTCTCAAAAATAATGCAGAAACAAATACAAAAAACAGTTCCGGCATGACTCCATTGCATGCTGCCTGCCAATCTGGCAACCTCAAAATAATAAATGCTTTGCTTAAACATAAAGCTGACATTAATGCTCAAGATAACCAAGGATCAACCTGTCTCGATATTGCTGTTATATATAGCTATATGCCTATCATTGAATATCTTTTGCAATCTGGAGCTAATGTTAACATAGAAAGAAGCGATGGAGTAACAGCCTTACAACTTTCTTATTATCAAGACAATCCCAAAATTAAAGAACTACTGATCAAATATGGTGCACAAGAAATTTCTGATGAACAAGCTCAAAAAGAAGAACAAGAATTTTTTAAACAAATAAATCAAGAAAAAGAACCACAAGAAATTGTTACAATTCCCATAGAAGAAAAAATAGAAAAAGAAACTGAACAAGCACCAATTGCACCAGAAATAGATACAACAGCAACAACAACCACTCAACCAATTACATCAACAACAACCCCATCAGTAAATACAAATACTGCTTATATTTCTCCAAAAAGTAAACCTGTTACGCAAACAACAACAAAAATTTCTAAATCTATTTCTATAAAACAAATACCCTTACCCGCAATCACCAATGATAAATATGAAGTATTACAAGATAAAAATTTTAAATGGCCTAAATTTTTAACTAAAACTCAACAATATGCTATAAAAGATAAACTCAAACAGCTCAAACATTGGCCTGATAGAGATGACCTTGATATCAAAATCCTCCAAGGAGCAAAAAAAGGGACCTATCGTTTGCGTGTTGGCACATGCCGTATTATATTTTTTGTTGATGAAAAAAATTATCAAATTTTCATTCTAGAAATTGGTCCACGTAAAAATATATACCACAAAAATATGGGTTAAAAATAATCCCCTACCCAAGACCAGAGGTCAAAGATAAGGGAAATGGAAGTGAATAAAATCAAACTTTTTCAGCAAGCCATGCGCGTAAAACTTTTTTATCAACTTTACCCGTTGCAGTTGCAGGAAGTTCTTTGGTATCACAATAAAATCTTTTCGGAACTTTATACGTAGCCAAATGTTGCATGCATAATTTTTTCAAATTACGTTCACAATCTTGTTCATGAGACCGCAGCTGCACAAATGCCACCGGAACTTCTTCATCGCCATCATGCATGCCAACAACACCAACACGAATAGCATTAGGATATAATAAAATAACATTTTCAATTTCTTGCGGGAAAATATTAACGCCTTTATTAATGATCAG
>DATAXH010000012.1:0-4529 GCA_036266775.1 Candidatus Babeliales bacterium
ATATAAATGCTACAAAATGTCTTTTGAACAATCCAAATATTGCTATAAATCAACAAACTAAAACAGAGGGATGGACAGCTCTCTTGATGGCAATCGGTCACAGAAATACATTAATTCTAAAACTGCTTTTTGATGCCAATGCAGATCCAGAACTTGCTAATAATGATGGGCTCACACCATTGCAATTTGCAGAACAAATTAAAAATCAAGAAATTATTGATCTTATTCGAGATGCTATAGATAAAAAACATGGAAAAAAATAAAGAGGATAATATGTTGAAAAAAAATAAATGTTTTATTGCATTGTTACTCATTGCATTCACATGTAATGTATTCAGCATGGAACCGCTAGAATCAGAAGAAGCACAAACAGCGAGAGAAGAATCAGGAATTGATGACAATCTTAATATATATATGAACGAAGTGTTGTTCGGTAAAAAAAGCCATAGCACCTGGTTTTTAGAAAAATTACCACTCGATGTACAACAACAGATAACGAATTTACTCACAGTCTATGATATCGCTGATTCTCTTACTATATGCGCACAAATCACTAACTCTCTTACCCAAGTAAATAAAGAATTAAATGAAATAATCAATAATCCACATTTTTGTTTAGAATTAATAAAGCATCTTTCAAAACGTTTTAATTGCTCTAATTCAGAAGTTGCAAACACACTCAAAACCAAAGAAGCAAGACGACGCTTTATGTTACAAATGGATCTTTATAATATATGTAATGAAACTCGTTTTAATACAAAAGATTACTATCTTCAGACATTGCAATCTTTATGTGATCAAGGTGTGGATTTAGAATTCACTTATAATATGCTGCTTTCTCATTTTCAAAATTTAGGAACATTTCCCACACCATTAATGATAGCCTCCATCCACCAAAACCATACTATGATGCATTGCCTCATTCAAATAGGAAGCGAGGTCAATCAAAAAACCCATAATGGAAAAACTGCTCTCATGCTTTTACCTACATTTAAAAATATGAGTCGAAATACTCTCAAAATTCTTCTTGATGCAGGAGCAAATCCAACGCTTGCGGATACTCATGGTGACACAGCTCTTACAATAGCAAAAAGGGTTCATAATAAAAGAGTTGTTGAACAGCTTACAAATGCAATAGAAAATTGGAATAATAAAAAATAGATTTTTTCACTATCACTTACCAAAATTTTTTCGACATGTATCAAAATAGGTAAGTGCCGATTCTAATTCAACCGGAGAAATATCTGGCCATAAACAATCTGTAAAATACAGTTCACTATATGCGCATTGAAACAGTAAAAAATTACTTAACCGTTGTTGACCGCCTGTACGAATGATTAAATCTGGTGATGGCATAGGTGATGTCCACAAAAACTTTTCAAAAAGATCAGGAGTGATAGATTCTGGTTGCAAAGTACCTTGAGCAACTTCAATGGCGATTCTTTTCGTTGCATCTACTATTTCTTGTCTACCACCATAACAGAGCAAAAAGTTCACCTGCAACGCTTTTGCTGATTCTGTTTCTTGCTCTGCTTTTTCACATACAGATTTCATACTTAAAGGAAACAATGCCGAATCACCAATAAATTTTATACGAATATTTTTATTTTTAAACGTATCAATATTTTGCAGCGCTTCTTGCGCTAACACTTCAAATAAATAATTTTGTTCTTTTTGAGATCGTTGTTCTAAATTTTCTAAAGAAAATGCATATAAAGAAAGATAGGGAATTTGTTTTATTAAACAAAAGTCAACAACATGCTGTACAGCATCAAGTCCTTTTTTGTGACCAAAAAAAGTTTCAAATTTATGATCGCGAGCCCAGCGACGATTGCCATCCATAATACATGCAAGATGTTGTAACATTGGTGATTTTTTTTCTTCTTTAACGGGAAATATTTTTTCCATTCCATGCATAAATATGTTACAGATGCATGCTACCCATAATATATTTTTTTTCATGTGAAGCCTTATCAATCAAATTAAATATGCTTGATAACATATAATGCACTATCACCATACCAAGCGCAAAAGCTATCCGCTCAAACAGCACTAACGGCATTAGTGCAACCCATGTTGTTGCAGCCATTGGAACCGTGTATAACCAAATCACAGAACCAACTGCATGTGCTATAAATGTACTGCCAAGCGCTTCGAGAAAAAGTGATTTTTTTTTGATAAAAAATAAAATTACAAAAATTAACCAATACAAGGAATAAACAAAAGCTTCTGCTCCAACAGGATGTATAACAAAAAGTACCATGCACATAAGCGGCAATAGTAAACGAATGGTATAATGCTGCGTAGCCCAATATAATGAAGCACATAATCCGGGCACACAGAAGGCAAGAAAACTTAATGAGATTGTTTTAAAAAATAGAAGATGTATTAACTGACGAATTAAAAAAACAAGTCCACTGCCCGCAACACCACCAAAAGCTCCTGCCAATGGCAAAACGGCATTACTTGCAGAGAACCATACCATCTGCGATCCAACTAAAAAACTGACTTTCATCAGTCCTGAGATTTTGGCTATACCAATATATGATGCAATTTTAAGAGGATTTTTTACTAAATTCATCTCTATTTCTCTCACTTCACTCGTTCGTTTCCTTCAACAAGCTTCCTACTACGCCAAGGCTTCGTAGGACATAGCAGTACGAACGAAAATTATATTATTTTTATTGTTCGTGGTGCCGCGTCCTCCAAAGTTTTAACGAAGGGAGGAAGCTTGTCGAAGCATACGAACGTTAATCTACTTATTACTCTTTTTTATTATACCACCAGCTCAAAAACCCTCAATTCTTTATTTCACATGCTCCTTTTACAAAACAAAATGCATTATAAATATCATCAGTTACACTGAATAATTTCACATGCTCAGCCATAATAAATCCCTTTATAAGAAGCTCTTTATTAATCCAATCAATAAAAGGACGCCAAAATTCTTTACCAATTAACACCACAGGAACACGTTTCATTTGTGCTGTTTGAATGAGCATAAGCACTTCAGAAAGCTCATCAAGCGTGCCAAATCCACCAGGAAAAACAATAAATGCAGTAGAATATTGTGTTAACAACCATTTGCGTGCAAAAAAATAATCTAATTCAAAATACTCTTGGAGATATGTATTTTTTTCTGTATGAAAACCTCGTAAACCAATTCCGACACTCCGTGCTTCATCCATGGGTATAGATTCAGCGCCAAGATTTGCTGCCGCCATAATACCAGGACCTCCACCTGTAAGAACGGACATACCACTTTCTACTAACCATGTTGCAATCTGTTGAGCTTCTTGGGCATATGTATCGGTACTGGCAATTCGTGAACTACCAAAAATAGTTATGCGAGGATGCGATAATTTTGAAATACGCCATACACCATTAAGTATCTGAATAAAAACACGTAATAAATGCCAACTTAATAGAGCGCATACACGAATTCTTTTAAAACTCATACCCATTCTCCTTTTAGAAATCAAAAAAAAAAGCTCTCTGTTCATTGTGCAAGTATAATTTTCTATGATATTCTTTGCCAACAGTAGACAATCCTCATGCAAGGAGTCTTATGAAGAGCACACTAATTCCTATCGGTTTTATCATCTGTACTTCAATAAGTAATGCAATGTTCTTTGATTATTCAATATTACCTCCTGAGATTCAACATCTCATTCTCGATTATACTATCATATCAGAACCTACATCCAAAAAAGCTAGCTCAACAATTCATACTCTCTATAACACAAATACAAATATTCGTCGTTATATTGACAATCCAAGATATACTGATGATCTCATAAAAAAACTTGCCCAAAAACATTTTTGTTCTCATGAAACTATCGCTAAACGTCTTTGTACACAACAAGCAAAAAAACAACTTATTTTACAGTATCACCTTAAAGATTTATGTTGTTTACCACCTTATAACAATCAAGCCACCACATTAGATGAATTAATTTCTGAGAAAGTAGATTTAGAATTTACGTATAATCATTACCATTACCAAAAAACACCGCTTATGATTGCCATGGATTACAATAATGGTATGTTTCAGCATTTTTTGTATTATGGGGTCAATATCAATAGTTGCAATAGCCATGGAATGACTGCTTTACATCTTGCCTGCAAAGAAAAACCTGTTGACTATGTCTGGCAACTGATAAGCCGCCCTGAAATTATAGTTAATCAGCAAGACAATGCTGGTAAAAATGCCTTATTTTATTGTCTTGTTAATAGAAAAAGAGTTTCCAAACGGATTTTTGCTATCTGTACAGCACTTCTTTCAGTTGGCTGTGACCTTGAATGTACCAACAATAAAGGTATAACCCCTCTTATGATAGCTCATGGCCTATTAAGCAATGGTCGTCTGATAAAACTTATGAATAGGGCAATAAAAGAACGATCCATTGCTATAAATTCTTAACAATTTCCTCCTCCTGCAGCCCCTTTTTTTCCTACCTACCCCTCTTTGTTATGATCTATTTGAAAATTTTATATGCTTTATGCTATACTAGATTTGAGAAATAGAA
>DATAXH010000013.1:0-4025 GCA_036266775.1 Candidatus Babeliales bacterium
CTTTTCATAGCTAACGATAGAGGTGATATGCATAACAAAAGAGAGATAAATAAAGAGATATATCTCATTTACCATTCCATAATAGTTTTGGTTTAGGATGTGTCAGAAAATATGTTTCTGCTATCTCTTTGTTGTCAAAATTACGATAATAGTCAACATCATATTTATATCTATGAGCGATAACAGTTTCTATATTTAAGATGTAATATAATCTTGCAATATGAGTTTGTAATTCTTGGATGATCTGACCAAAATTGTCTTGAAGATATTCTTGTAAAATATGTGTGAATGACGCGTATTGCACAGTTAATGCATGGAAGCGTAAAAAACTATGCCAGACTGATTCTGTTCTTATGAGATTGTACGTGGATTCTTTATATTTGAGACATTTTTTATATACCCTAATGTATCTTTCATATGCAATATCAACTGGACGTTTATTGTTGTTATTGCGTGAATATAGGCTGAGCCCATTATTCAAAAGAAACGTTATATATTGATCAAATTTTTCACAATATATTGCAGAGAAAGCATCCACTCCATCATAAGTCAGTGATGCAGCTAAATGAAGTTGTGTATTACCATGTATGTTAGTTTTTTTATATATAAGATCTTGAAGTTTTTCGAAATGAAAGGATTTATAATGTGTATCGTAAAGATTTTGGAAGCAAGAGGGATCAAAGTTTGGATTTTCAAAAAAAGCGACGGCAAGGGGAGTTCTGTTTTGTATGTTTCTTTTGGTAGGATCAGCGCCTTTTTCTAATAAAAATTGAGTGAAAAAGCCATTGCCGAGGTAGCATATACAGTTGCGGCATGCATAATGTAATAAGGTATCGCCGTTGTAATCACATGATTTTATAATGTGAGAATTTTGATGATCAACAAGCAGATTAATAATATTTTCATCTCCTCTTTTTACCGCTATAAGTAATTCTGGTGATGTGCCTTCTTGATAAGCATTAATCTTAATATCAGGAGCTGTGAGCAATGCTGCAACTGTTTCATATGTTTTTGATTCACAAGCTATTTGTATGAGATTGTGACTGCTGTTAGGATCTTTATAATCATTATTCTGTTTTTTAATTATTTCCATGGCTTGTGATATGTGAGATATGAATAAGAAAAGCGAAGTGATGAGGGATAAATATTTCATATAACTCCAGTAATGTTTTGGAGTGAATTATAGCGGAAAACAGCACTACGCACAAATAATTGCATTCTGATGGAGATATTCCATACATTGGTAAAAAAAAGGGTTTCCCTACTTCGCTAAAGCTTCGAAGGACTTTCAGAATGGAAAATAAAAAATTTTCTTTTTATACCAATATTTCTGCAGAAGATGCACTTGCAGATCTTAATTCATCTTTGTCGGGGTTGACGCAGTCAATCGCAGAAAAAAGGCTGCATGAATGCGGTCCTAATGAAATTAAAGAAGTTGATGTTACCTGGTGGCATATATTAAAATCGCAAATTCTTAGTCCATTTATGTTGGTATTTTTAGTAATTGGTCTTGCATATGGGTTGACCCATCAATTTGCCGAAGCTGTAATTGTTGCAATTATTATTTTGATTAATGTGGGTATTGGTTTTTTCCAGGAATATCGTAGTAATTCTGCAATGCAGGCACTTAAAAAATGTTTGATGTCTGAAGTGACAGTTAAACGTGACTCCACAGAAATGAATATTCCGCTCAATCAATTAGTGCCTGGAGATATTATTATTTTGTATGTCGGTGATGTTATTCCCGCGGATTGCAGATTTATTGAAGTTGATAATCTTGCAGTTGATGAATCAAGCATGACGGGAGAGTCTGTTGCTGTTGCAAAAAAAGTTGAACCAATGCAAGAGGCTGCTGTTGATGCATATAAAGCTGAAAATATTGGTTTCACCGGCAGTACTGTAACGCAGGGAAAAGGAAAAGCGGTTGTCATTGCAACAGGTGCTGCAACAGCACTTGGAAAAATTGCAGCGCTTACCAATAAAACAGTGAATGAAAGTAGTTTAGAAAAAGGTTCTCTTTCCATTACACGCCTTACCATTTATCTGGTGTTTGCAAGTTTATTAATCATGGCCTTAATTCATATTGTGATGCGTGGAGGCGAATTTAGTTTTATTGATTTCTTTCTTTTTGCTGCAGCGCTCACCATTACGGCAATTCCTGAAGGTTTACCGATGGTTATTACATTTTGTTTATCACAAGGTGCATCAGCATTAAAAAAAAATAATGTCATTGTAAAACGATTATCAGCGATTGGTGATTTGGGTTCTATTGAAGTTTTTTGTACTGATAAAACCGGTACATTGACGGAAAATGCACTGAGCGTGCAAGATATTTATGGGAAAAATCCTGATGCAACATTGTTGTATGCGGTTGTTTCTTCTCCTGCACAAGCCGTTACAAAAGATAGCATGACCAAAGGATTTGATTTAGCATTACAAAAAAAATTGACGGATGTTCATAATGCAGAACTTGCACAATACACGATGCTCAAAGAATCTCCCTTTACCCCACAAAAAAGACAAAGCATGGCATTAGTCCATAAAAATGGTATACATACAGTTATTTTGAAAGGTTCTCCTGAAGTTGTCATTGAAAAGTGTACTTTTTTAAGTGAAGACGAAAAAAAGTCCATACAATCGTGGATTGAAACAGAAGAACATAAAGGTAATCGTATTTTGGCTATCGCAACTAAAAATATAGCTTCATACAATCCAGATAGTTACGATATTGAAGCTGATGATCAGGGTTATGAAACAGTTGGTTTGATTGGATTTCAAGATCCGCTCAAAGAAACTGCACTCACAACGGTGCAAAAAGCAAAAGAACTTGGTATACAGATTAAAATATTAAGTGGTGATAGTAAAAACGTCTGTTATACCATTGCAAAGCAGTTGGGTCTTGAAGAAAATCCCGACAATATTGTACTTGGTGAAGATTTTGAAAAAGCGTCAGAAGAAGAAAAAGATTTTCTTGCCAATAATCGTTCCGTTTTTGCACGCGTTAATCCTGAACAAAAATATGCAATCATTGGACATTTAAAGAAAAAATATGCAGTTGGTTATATGGGTGATGGTATTAATGATGCTCCCGCACTGAAAATGGCACATGTGAGTTTTGCGGTTAATGATGCAGCACCGGTAGCGCGAGAAGCTGCAGAAATTATTTTATTACGTAAAAGTTTACGGAGTGTTGTTTTGGGTATTGAAGAAGGGAGACGCACCATTGTTAATACCTTGAAATATACCAAGATGACGAATGCACCAAGTTTCGGCCATTTTTATGCGCTTGCAGTTGCATCATTATTGGTCAGTTATCCACCCATGCTTCCGATGCAACTTTTATTTTTAAATTTACTCACTGATTTGCCGATGATGGCAATTTCTACCGATAATGTAAGTCCCGAAGAAGTTCAAAAACCGCTCACGTATGATATGGTTGATGCGGCTATTTTAATTACGTTGTTTGGGTTGATTATGTTTATTGCTGATATGACCATATTTTTAGTCTTTCGATCACATTTTCCTGAAACATTACAAACAAGCTGGTTTATCACGAGTACTATTTCAGAAGTTATTTTTATTTTTCTATTCCGTACGCAGCTACTGTTTTTCACCGCGCATCGTCCATCTACAACAATGGTTGGTCTTTCTTTATTTGTGATTGTGACGGCGGTTATTTTACCATGCACTGCATTTGGTAATAAAATTTTTTCATTTACTACACCAGAATGGCAGCATCTACCATGGTTAATCGGCGTGGTCGTGTTTAATTTGGTCGTCGCTGAAGGGGTTAAGTTGACGTATTATTACGTGAAAAAACGATATGCAAAAAATTAAGTAGATTTTTTTTGTTCGTGAAGAAGTTTTTTCTCCCGTTCGCACTGAGCTTGTCGAAGTGAGCGAACGTTAAAAAATATATTGTTTTTTAAATGAGTTCGTATGCTTCGACAAGCTCAGCACGAACGGGACAGGAACTTATATGCCTCAAAGCAAAAAACTCGATCCACACAAGAAACCTGATAAGC
>DATAXH010000014.1:0-3641 GCA_036266775.1 Candidatus Babeliales bacterium
GGGGCGGTTTGGTTCATGAGACTGTGGCGGAGTGGATGCCAGTCTTCGCTCTAGCGAGCTTCGTCTGGCTGCGCCGCAAGAAAGATAACTTAGCAAATACAAAAACATTTGATAGCAGAAGCGAAGACTGTCCGAAGAAGCGTGAGTCCGAAGAAGCCGTAGGCGAAAACGGATCGAAGGCGTAGACGGACTACATTTTTCATAGCGCTCTAGCGAGCTTCGTCTGGCTGCGCCGCAAGAAAAATAACTTAGCAAATACAAAAACTTTGATAGCAGAAGCGAAGACTGTCCGAAGAAGCGTGAGTCCGAAGAAGCCGTAGGCGAAAACGGATCGAAGGCGTAGACGGACCATCCCATTCATCTCATATTTTTATTCATTATGCTTTACTATGTTTATTTGATACAATCCGTCCAATACCCCGAAACTCGATACGTCGGGTACACCACAAATTTAAAAGAACGATTAGAAACACATAATTCGGGTGGATCAATATATACTAAAAAAGATCGTCCATGGAAATTGATCATGTGTTCAATTTTTAACAATATTGATTGTGCTAAACAATTTGAAAAATATTTAAAATCACAATCAGGACGAGCGTTTGCTCAAAAAAGATTTTGGTAAAAAAAGAGCTGTTTAAGTAACGGCTCTTTTTTTTGTTGAGAACTCTATTCAAATCATACAAAGCTTTATTCGATTTAGTTTTTATAACACAGAACGACTTTCATCGATAATCCTTTGTTGTTAATGGGTTTTTTGAGTCGATGACAGTGTGTCAGAAGAGGGAGGAGATTGTTACATGGAAAGTATGCTTGATGCGAATGATCGGGTATTTTTAATTATCAAATTCTAATGTGAAATATTGAAAAGATATAAAAATATAAATAAAATCATTGCTTATTGTCTATATCTATATGTTATATTTATAATAGAAGTAAATTATCTATGATCATTAAAAAGAGGTTTTTATGAAGAAGTTATATTTGCTATCAGGGATACTAGTAGGTTTTGTTGTGGGAGTGAATGCAATGGAAAAAGAGTGTCCAGAAGCCTTTCAAATGATAGATGATTTAATATCGAAATCGTCTGAAGAAAACCGTCATGTTGATTGGGCGTCTATTTTTGCTGTTCTGGATAAATTTCCAGATGTTATCACGGCAAATGATTATTTTACACCTTCAGAAATGCCTGTATCTTTACTATTTATTGCAGTGGGAGAAGGGGACTTGTTAGCTGCGAAAACTTTATTGGAAAAATATAAGATTGATCCTAATATACGATCATTGAATGGTGTGATAACAGATCCTAATCTTAATTTGCAGAGATTGAAGGGAATGACAGCGTTAATGATGGCGTGTTTGCGTTATGACCTACCAATGGTTAAGTTATTACTTGATCATGGTGCTAATCCTTATTTAAAAAATGCACTAAATCAAAGTTGTTTTAATTTTACACAAGGTAACTTTGAAATCTTAGAAGTGTTGTACCAGTATACAGGTAGTGCGGGGGCTGCGTAAAAATTAAATACCAAAAATTGCTTTTATTAAGAGAAATCTTTTTTTATAGAGTATTTTTTGTTGTAGCACTAAATTCTTCCAAGCAATCTCGAATGACCTTAAAAGGGTTAGGCAAAGTTTGATTGTGGGATATAGTAACGTTTTTCATGTCAGCAATTAATCTGTACCAGCTGCGTTTATTACGTGCGCCAAGCATTGTGCGTAGTTCACGGATGCTTATTTGATCTAATGCTAATTTCATTCCATAAAGTTGCAAAATGCGGCGAGGGCTGAGTGTAGGATTATTAAAAATAAGTGCAACAAGAAGCTGTTTTGTGTTGTTTGTTTTAAAATCCAACAATGGTGGGCGTGCACGTTCAACTTCATTCAAGTAATGCAGTAATACTTTACGTGCAATGTTTGTTTTGAAGAGTTCTTTAAACGTAAGTTGTGCTTTAATATCCAGTGTTTTTAATATCTGTTGTATTTTTTTGCGATTATTTAATCGTGCTTCCATCCGTAAAATTTCAAACATCTTTTTATTATACAAGGCATCATAGAGATGCAATTGAATGGTATTATCTTTTTCCAATGAACGTTTATCACTTTTCTTTGCATACTCAAGATCACGAATCTTATCATAAAATACAAGCTCATATGAGTTGCTGTGCCATTTGTAGCTATGCCCTTTGTTGCGGTAATCCGTTTGATTGATATCAAGGGAAAGTTTGATGTTTGCTTGTTCTATTTTGCTGATGCAGTGGTATGGGATTGATCCATCAGTGAGTGGGATATTTTTTGAAAAGTGAATAGTGGAAATTGGAGCATGTGCAAGTGTTTCATGATCAGTTGCAATTCCCATTGCGTGCAATACTGTGCAAAGTTTTTGAATTAAATCAGGAAACTGTTTTTGTGTCAGTTCTTGAAAGTTGTTGCCAAATAACAGTTTGGGTAATGATAGTTCAATTTTAAGCAATGTTTTTGGGGTGGAGAATGCTGAAGGTTGCCTGAAAAGGGATAAGCGAGGTTTATAACATCCTGCAGCTAACTCTTTTTTTGTAGGGTTTTGTTTGGAGATAATACCGCGCAATGTGTGGTTATTTGTTATCCAGCATGCAGATGGTGTAAATAAATCAGGATCAATAATTTCAAATGAATCGTCAGTGAGCGTTAAGATGATGGTATCGATCATTGCAGTATCCCATGATGAAATGATTACGTTTCATAAAGATACGTGCAAATGATTGCAAAAACAAGTCCCGCACAGGAAACTTACATGTGCGGGATGCTGTATTATTTACACACAACATGTGGCATGGTTGCATGGGTTTGTGTTTACTTCGAGATGAGCATTGCGTTCTCTTATTTTTTGTAGATTGAGGTGCACGTCTTTTCCGTGTTACCCCTTTTTCTAAATTTACTTCTATAAGAAGCATGAAGAGGTTTGCAACGCGTGTTTTTTCTTCGAAAGTTAACACTCTTACAGCTTTTACTGATCGTAATCGAGCCATGAGAATACTTTCGTATTAAAGTTCAAAAATTATTGCTGGGAGACGTAAAATTACTGTGACAAGTTATTTGGAATTAATGACTGAGACAGGAACTGTACGCCATAGTCATGATCTGCGTGAGATCACGTTCGATATCTATAATTGCGTACATGGTTATTCCTTAGTTTGATTTAAAAAAATGATGCTATCATTACAACGATTTGTGCAATGATAGCATATATTACGGATAATGCAATTATTTTTTATGCTTTAAAAATATCTTTTGGTTCTTTATCCATAAGAGCTAAAAAGTGAGCAAAGCTTGCAAGAGTTAAATTGGCTTGCCCGCGTTGTATTTTAGCAGCTTGAGATGGGCTTGTGGATAAGCGACGTACAACTTCATTAAAGCCAATTTTATTCTTTTTCATATACTGTGCCATAGTATCAGCAAGTACTTTTTGAATTGATTTGAGAATATCAACTTCAAGCTGTGCTCTTCGTTCAATTTCAGCGATTTGTTCTTTAGTAAGTCTTTCTTCTAATATGTCATAAAAGTTTTTTGTTCTCATGCTATTTATTCTCCGATAAACGTTTATATGCAGTTTTAATATCTTTTTCCTGTGATTTTTTATCACCAGCTGCAAGTAAAATGAT
>DATAXH010000015.1:0-8642 GCA_036266775.1 Candidatus Babeliales bacterium
AGGATAGAGAAGAAAAAAACAATATCCTTTTAAATGGAATTCGTGACAAAATTGATAAAAATCATTTAGGAATTGATAAAGATGCTACATTAAGAGGATTAAGAGGCGTTTTTAGTAGTTCTTATAAAATTTTTTCTTTAACTGATCAAGAAATTCTCGATGAAATGCATACGATACAATCTTATTTTCCAATTCAAAACAGAAAACATCTGTTACAAAAAATGGAAGAAAAACATTGGTATGTAAGTTATTTATCACAACGGTATCACAATATACAAAAATTGATGGAACTTGATACACCACCTTCTAACGATAATGGATATACAATAGTATACAAAGATATTAAAGATTTCCCTAAACCCAATCCAATATCAAAAGAATATAATGCGCTCAGCGCAAGACTTAATGCTAAAAATGTTACACCCACTATAATAGATGACTTAGTAGACAAAGGAGCCGAGGTTAATTACCAACCACAAGGAAGCGACTGGCCATTGGTGTTCCATTACGCTATTAGCAAAAGCCCACAAACAACAGCCAATATGAAAACAATCATAAAACGTGGAGCATTCATTCATAATATTGAAGATCAACAATCCACCACTCCTTTAACAATCGTCTTACAACGAGATCAATGGTTAGATGATGATTTCACGAATATGATTCAAATGCTTATTCCTTATGAAAATCCTACCGTTACCCTCTATGAAGAAACTAAAAATAATCGTACACGAGTAGTCTATAGCCAAGAAAAAAACATCAGAGAATTTCTTATATCTCATTCTTTTCATTATCCAAATCCCACCACAATAAAACTATTACTTGGCCTCAAGCTGATAACAGCCAATCGTGGCATGAAAGATTTTGCTCATTATGCAAATCCAAATCAAAAAGCATTAGAACTGCTTCTTGCATACGGTGCCAATAATGCTGGTGAACTTCTGCCTCAAATAATAGACAAAGCCTTTCCGCACTTTGAAGGTGATACTTTTGCAAGCAATCGATACATCACTTTCCTTAAACAATTATGTGCAGCTAAAGCTTTTGATAAAGTTACTCAAAAAGATTTAGAAAGAATGCTCGCTATACAAAATGACATCAATGAGATTGTGTCTTATTTAAAATATATCTCTCAATGAAGTTCATAACATGAAAAAACTATTAATCACACTTGCATGCACTATAATTATCATTCCTCAATCTTTTTGTTGTGTTCCCAGACCCAAAAAAATAGAATTCAACCAAAAAAAAGATGTGTCAACTCCAGAAAACTTCCCTGATGATTTAAAAAAAATGATTCTTCTTGAACTCTCTCAAAACTGTCATCGATATACCATACATTATGAGAACATGTGTTCCAAAGAAGCAACCCGAATTATTTTTTACGTAAGTTTAGTAAACAAAGATTTATACAAAGAGCTTGATAAATATAGAAATGATCCCATTGCTGCACGTGACATAATCACTAATATACAACGCAAAAATAATTTTACGACATGCTTTTTTGTAGATGGCTTTACATTTCCTGGTGCACAAAAGTGTCTTAAACTCAGCAGGCAATTATATAAAATAGACCTCACAGAAAATGATGTCGAAATTTTATTTAGAAAAGGAGCTATTATTGATTTCACGGTTACTGAAAATATTCCAGACCGTTCAAGAAAATCACAATCTTGCCCACTCAGATATTGGTATAAAAAGAACAACCAACCAATAATGAAAAAATTACTTGATCTTGGTGCAAATCCTAATGGCACTGATCTTTTATCCGATGTTGTAGCATATAATAATATTGATATAACTCAATTATTACTCAACTATCACCCAAAAATAACTGCTGGAGCCTGGCAAAATGCTATGTCAGAAAAGATTCACGAATATCTTGATCTATTACTATCTCATGCTACTCAAGATGAACTTAATGATGGGCTAGTGTGTTGCTTTAACTGCAACGATAACAACATCATCTATAGACCAGATATTATGCAAAAATATATTGATAACGGAGCAAATCCTGATATTGCACTATCTCATCTTATGAAAAGATTAACGTTTATTTCCAAGCTTTTTGAGCCCAACAAATTGACTCCTAATCCTTTTAAAATCAAGGGAAACTTTGTTAAAGTTTTTCAATTTCTTTGTAAACAGAAAGCGTTTGATCAAGAAGCGCTTGCCGAATTACAACAAATACAAAACACTGTTAATTCTCTTGTAAGCCAGCTGGAACAAAACCAACCCTCGGGTTTATTCAATGAAAAAATATAATAATTCTCTTTTTATTTTTAGACGTGATTTACGCCTTATCGATAACACCGGGCTTAACAATGCCCTCAAACAATCGAAAACAGTAATTGCTTGTTTTATCTTTGATCCACGTCAAATAGGAAACAACAATACCTATAAAAGTGATAATGCCATACAGTTTATGCTTGAATCACTCCAAGAATTGCACAATGTCCTCCATAAACAGCATGGTAAGCTTTACTTTTTTTATGGCAAAGCAGAAGACATTATAAAAAAAATTATCCCCCAAGAAAAAATTGATGCCGTATTTATCAACAGAGATTATACCCCTTTTAGTGTTGCACGCGATAAACAGATTAAAAAAATATGTGATGATAACGCTATTTATTTTGAAAGCAGCGATGATGCATTACTCAATCCACCTGAAGCTGTCATCAAAAAAGGTGGTAGTTATTATTCCATATTTACCGCATTCTACAAAAAAGCAACAACGATTGCCGTATCACCACCAGCACGCCAACAACATGGAGATTGGTTTACAGGTACCATAAAAAGCAGTGAATCAACGGCAATCTTTAAAAAAATTCTTATTAAAAAAAATAAAAGTATTTCTGTATCTGGTGGTAGAATTAAAGGTATGCACATTTTGCAACATCTAGAGAATTTCAAAAATTATACTCATGACCATAATTATCCTGCAATTCCAACATCGCATCTTTCTGCTCATCTTAAATGTGGCACAGTGTCTGTGCGTGAAATATTTCATGCACTCATAAAACAACTTGGCACAAAACATCCTCTTGTGCGACAACTCTATTGGCGAGATTTTTTTACTTATCTTGCATATCACAAACCATCTGTATTTGGACACCCATATCAAGAGAAATATCAACATTTAGAATGGAACAATAATAAAAAACTTTTTACCACATGGTGTAAAGGTGAAACAGGATTTCCAATTGTTGATGCTGGTATGCGAGAACTCAATGCAACAGGCTTTATGCATAATCGTGTACGCATGATTGTTGCTTCTTTTTTAGTGAAAGATTTACATATCAACTGGTTATGGGGAGAAAAATATTTTGCACAACAACTCGTTGATTATGATCCTGCAGTTAATAATGGCAACTGGCAATGGTGCGCCTCAACTGGGTGTGATGCACAACCCTATTTCCGCATTTTTAATCCATGGCTACAACAAAAAAAATATGACTCTGAATGTATATATATAAAAAAATGGATTCCAGAATTAATATCTTACAGTCCTAAAATTATTCATAATTGGTTCAAAGAATCCTTCGACAGGCTCAGGATGAACGGACAAAATAAGACTAAGGGCTACCCTCGACCAATTGTTGATCATAAACGACAAAGTGATTTGGCGAAAAAATGGTATCGGAAATCTCAGTAACTATTTTTTATACCCAAACAAAAACTTAAACCATTTTAAGAATGAAGAACTTTGTTGCGCTTGAGCCATATCATATTGCGCATGAGCCATTTGTTGCTGTGCAATTGTTTGCTTTTCTTGCGCCAAACTTTCTTTATAAATAGTCAACTGTGATAAATAATCTTTGTGATCTCTGATGCGTTTAATTGCATCTGATATATTTTTAAAAAGTCTATTCGCGCGCGATAATGATGCATCACATTCTTCTTGCAAGAATACATCTTTACCAACTTCTGCTGATGCCGTGTTGATAAGACTCAATGTATAATGCATGACTGGCACCAAATTAATAAGATGATTATATGCACTAATCAGCGGTAAATCATCGGTTAAATATACATCTTGCACTGCATCAAAAAAGGTCTGCTCACCGTCAAAGGATACACGTGCTAATGTGTGACGTGCAATATCATCAAGGAAAATATTAGCACGCTTAATGCGTCCGGCTGGTGTTATTGTATGTAAAAAATGGTACGTTGTTGCTGTTATGATACCACTTACACCAGCTAAAATAGCGGGATGAATTGTATATGGTGCATCAAGGTATATTTTATAACTACCAGCTGTGCAAAGGGCTGCTACTGTTGCTGTGCACATATCTGCTGTTGATCTTTGAATGGGATACGCGTTAGGCGTCAGTAAGAGTAACGAGACGATAATTATTTTTGTACTTTTAATCATTAAAAATCCTAGCTTATTTTTTTTCGCACCCTTCGATACATTTTACTTTGTAAAACACTCAGGGCGAGCGGGGGGAAAATAATTCATTTCAATTTAAAATTCCAATAAAAAATTTTATCCTCCGCCGCTCGTCCTGAGTATTTTTGTCTTCAAAAATGTATCGAAGGATAGCGAAGAAGAGAAACAAATCTTATTGGGATTATATTGAGTATATATTATTTACTGATTTTTTAATAAATTCTTCTGCAACAAGCTTATCAATAATTTTTTCAACTCGAGCAACGTCATTACCAATCACTTTTAAAATCTCACGATGCGATATTTTTTCTTGCTCACTAATAATCTTTACAATCTTTGCGCGTATCTGCCGATCAGAACCTTCAAACTTAGATTGCTTGTTATAATGCGCACTTTTGCGGCTCGGGTTTACTTTACGTGATTTTAAAAACACACCGTAATCCATCAAAGCGTAATACCATTCACGTGGATTATCTTGATCAACACTCGCTTCAACTAATGGTAATAACTCTTTGTCGCTTACGGTCTCGTAAGCACGAAAAAAACTATCAATAAAAACAGTCCTAATATTTGTTTCTATAAAAACAACAGGTTTATTAAACGCAAATGCGCAAATAGAACCTGCTGTATTGGGACCAATTCCTGGCAACGTCTGTAAAGTTTTTGGCTCTTGTGGTAATACACCACCATGCTCATGCACCACAATCTGCGCTAGCTGATGCAAAAATCGTGCACGTCGATAATATCCAAGCCCCTGCCAGACCAATAAAACATCTCGCAATGATGCTGCCGCTAAACTTTCAAAATTAGGGAATGCTGCAATAAATTCCTCATATTTTGTGATAACACGCTGCGTCTGCGTTTGTTGCAGCATAATTTCTGAAACTACAACAAAATAAGGGTTATCGACATGTCTCCATGCAAAATCCCTTTTATTTTGTTTATAAAAATTCCAAATAAATTCTTTAAATGCTACGATCTGATCCATGCTTTTGCTCAATTTATCAAAAAAAAGGGTCTAAAATCCTTGACAAATACCCCCTACAAGTATTACCATAATACTGTAATACCACTCTAGTATAACGATAATACTAAGGAAAACAATGAGTAATTCTAAATTAACCTCAAAATTTCAAGCGACTATTCCGCAAGATATACGTACCTTGCTTAAGCTTAAGGCAGGTGATCAAATCATCTTTGAAATAACAAAAGATCAACTAGTAGTTGTTAAAAAGGCAAGCCCACGAGATATCGCTTATTTAAAAGCTCTCGAATCAACATTAAGTGAATGGAACTCTCAATACGATGATGAGGATTACTGTGATTTATAATCAATTTGATATCGTAGTAGTCCCATTTCCATTTGTAGATTCTCCTGTGGCCAAAAGGAGGCCCGCGATTATCCTTTCTTCAAAAAAACATTTTAATCAAGAAACAAAACACAGTGTAATGGCCATGATTACAAGTGCTCGTAATATTCCATGGCCTGGTGATGTAAAAATCAGTGATCTTTCTTCTGCTGGATTAAAAAAAGCTTCTGTTATTCGCATGAAACTATTCACTATAGATCATAAATTAATTCTCGAACGTCTTGGTACCTTATCAAAAAAAGACCTATTATCACTCCAAAAAATATCAAAATCGATTTTTGAAAATATTGTATAAAATTTTTACATCAAAAATAGGGCATAAAATTTTATGCCCTATTCCAATAATCTCATTAAATCACAATATTTATTTTAAAGAATTGTCTTTATCTTCAAAAATACCTTGAGAAGTAAAGGTTTCCGTTAAACTTACAAGACCAGACAAATCAGGAAACATACCGCTCCAATTAAATTCCTCATCAGAAGATATGCACTCCGAACTGTCCTTTGTATCATAATAATAAACTACTGATGGCACCAAGGCGAGCGATTGAAAATTCATATCATAATTCTTAAAGTGTTCATCTAAATCTTTAATACAATGTCCCTTTTCTAAAATCTTCAATGCATCATTAAGTTTACCGTGACCTTCATAATAAGAACAGTTGTTATTTTTAAAAAAGGCATTTAAAACACCACTTTGCAACAGTGCAATAAATCCTGCATTATGCGCAGATACAGAACGGGAAGTCAAACCACCACAAAGCCACAATTTTGGTTGAATTTTCCATTTATTATCTGCATCTTGCAATATCTGCCATGTTTCATCATCAAACTCTTTTCCACTATCATCACCAAGAACTATCCATACATTTTGTTCACCTAAATGATTTATCAATATTTTGGTAAACTCTTTATCAAGTGTATTACTCACCGCAGCATCATTATTTTGGAAATGGACCAACAATTTTACACCTTGCGGCATCTTTTTAACTGATGTTAGCCCTTGCATACCTTCTGGTGAATAATTAGTAAACATCGGTAATATATTATCATGAATTAGACTGCTAATATCACTAATCCAACTTTCAAAAACTGTGCCTTGTAAATAATCAGCTACATGAGAGTGTGTACCTAATTGCACATTCACCATTGGTGTATCAAGTACAACAACCCCTTTTTTAATCATTTTTATGATTTGATTTCTATCTTCATCAGTTAAAATTTTTTTAATCACAGCAAAAGCATCATCCCATTCATCAATTTTTGTATTCAAAACAGCAAGTGTATTGGCAATCGCTGCTGCTCCACGCGATTGTCCAAAAAGATTGCACCCAATCTTATGATTTACCCAACAACCATCATGCACTGCCATCATAGAGACTAATAATGATTTGATATCTTCTACTTGTCCAAAACTTGATTCCAAGACAAACAGATCAAAATGAGTAAATGCATCTGTAAAACGAAAAGTAACTTTATCTCCTGGAATAGAATGCGGACCTTCAAGACGCGCATAATCGATCATTGTTGTGGGACTTGCACCCCAACCATGAGCTAATAATGAAACATTCTTATGCACAATATTATTTCTCTGATCTTTCCACAAATATAAATCTAAATCATAGTGGACAATATCATTATATTTTTGCTTATCAAGACGATCAAGTTGATCTCGCCAATTCTTTTCTGGAGATATTCCTGTCTTCGTTTCCATCGGTTGATTCAACTGAAAAACGGATAGCATTATAAAAAATAATTTTTTCATTCACTTGCTCCTTTAGATACTTAAAAAACTTTTCTTTTTTATGTTACAACCCTTCGATACATTTTACTACGTTTCACTACGCAAAACACTCAGGGTGAGCGGTTAAGAATATTCTTTCTTCCGTTCACCCTGAGTGTTTTTGTCTTCAAAAATGTATCGAAGGGTTATCTACTTGGTTCAAACTCAACATGAATCCTTCTTCCACGTAACGTAGAATCTTTAAGCGATCGCACAATTGCTTGCGCCTTCTTATTATCCTCTACCGTGAAAAATGAACGTGTATTTTGCATAGAAATACGACTGACACATGATCCATCAACTGCAGATGTGTTTGCAATAAATTTAATTAAACTTTCTTTGGTCATGGAATCAATTTTACCCACGTTAATAAATAAACGGGATTCATCGCGACTCGCATTATTAAAACGACCCTGTGATGATGACACATAATCAGAACCGCCTCTACTGCGTCCTCTGCTGCTGTTTCTATCCATGCCAGTTCTACCTGTGAAGTCTCTTGCTCCTCCATCACGGGTAAGCGTAGCATTTAAATTTGGTGATTGTTTATAATGCTGCAACATTTCACCACAATTAAGCGCTACTATTTTTTCAATAATTTCTTCTTTAGACAATGAATCTAAAGATGCTTGGATTGTTGGCAAATGATTTTTAACAATCTCATTTGCTGGAGCTTCAATCAGTTTTTGTGCAAAATGTTCTAACTGTTTTTGACACAACTGATCACCTGTTGGAACCTGTACTGGCTTAACAGTAAGACCAAGTTGTTGTTCAATAAATTTAATTTTTCGTAAAGATGTACCAATAATAATAGAAACACCGGATCTGCCCGCACGTGCTGTACGGCCACTGCGATGCGTGTAGTTTTCAATATCATCTGGTAAATTACAATGTAACACATGTGTAACACCGTCCACGTCAATCCCACGCGCAGCAACATCCGTTGCAACTAACACTTGTATCTTTTTATCTCTGAATTTTTTCATCACCGCATCACGTTGTGGCTGTGATAAATCACCATGCAATGCATCAGAATTATAACCAGCATTAATTAACTGTGCGCTCATTTCTTGTGCATCACGCTTAGTACGGCAAA
>DATAXH010000016.1:0-3045 GCA_036266775.1 Candidatus Babeliales bacterium
TTACTGAAGAAGCGCTTCGTAATGTTGAATATTTGCTAAATACTAGACCAAGAAAATCTTTAAATTTTCAAACTCCATACGAGGTCTTTTACCAGTTAACTGGCATCAATGTTGCTTATGCACTTCGAGGTTGAATCTGCGGAGGAAGAATACTCATGGAATATAAAAAAAGAATTTTTTTCGCCATATGTTTAGCAACAAACATGATCAATTCAAAAATAAGCGCTGAAGCACCTTACAAAAAAAGTCCCGAAGAAAAAATAAAAACTATTAACAATTTCAGTAATACAGAACAAGCAGTTAATGAACTAAAAAAATTATTTATGGAACAAAAAGAAAGAATCACGGAACGAAAGAATATACTGAAAGAAGAACTACAAGATTTAGAAAAACAATCATGGTCTCTTTTTTCCCTTATAACGGAACCTTCTGAGGTAGTAAACAAATTAAGTAGAAAATATAACAAAATAGAAGAACTCAAAGATAATGACGAAAAAATGGATAAGTCTATTAAAATAATTAATAATCAACTCCAAATACTAGACAAACCCGTTGCCCTCGATCCCATTGGTCGAATAAATCAATATATAAATCTTGAAAATGAAAAAATTGATCTCTCTCGCAAACTCCAATTCCATCATTTTCAAACTGAGCTTCTTAAGGCTGACAAAGCATTTCTTACAGATCTATTACAAGAACAACAAAGTTATATATACGCAATTGGAACAAAATTAACCAATTTACTATATAAAGTTACAACTGCTATATTATCACCAATATACTCTCCAGAAAATATCAACAAAAACTTAGAATATTTTATACTCAACAAAAAACTATTAACTGATGACGAAATAACCAAAACAAAACAAACACTTGAAGAAATTGAACGTGATAACAAAAAAAATGAAGAAGAAATATCAAACATAAAAAACCAGTTAAAACAAAAAAATAACGCTATAGAATCTATTTTACAATTCTAATGCTGTATCCACATACCCGTGAAATCTTGAGAAAGCACACCATCAAGCTGCAAGTTGAACAGTTCTGATTGCAGTAACTCAGGAGAACATTGCGTTTTTATGATAATGTCATCAAAAGAGATTGGTTGTTTACAAGCGGTGATGATAAGTTTTTGTTGTGAAGAATAATGTGAGTATTTATCAACAATTTTTTTTGCAGGAATAATTGCTGACTCCAAAGACATTTGCATAGCCTTCTCTTGTATAACTCGATTATCAACGATCACCCTATCACCAAACTCTTCCAAAATATCAGCAGCGCTTGTCACTAATTTTGCACCTTTTTGAATCAATGCATTGCAACCAGCACTCAACTCATCACCAATTGGACCTGGAATAGCAAACACTTCTCTGCCCTGCTCCATTGCATAATCAGCAGAAATTAACGCACCACTTTTTTGTGCTGCTTGTACCACCAAACAGCCATGTGATAATCCTGTAACAATACGATTACGTGCAGGAAAATGTCCTGATAAAGCTTGCATGTTCAATGGAAATGAACTGACTAACGCTCCACCATTTTCAACAATTGATACGAACAGTTTTTTATTGCTACTCGGATACGGTTGCAACAATCCTGAACCAAGTACTGCAACTGTTTTGCCACCACTTTGCAATGTTGCCGCATGTGCCATGGCATCAATTCCCAATGCACCACCACTGACGATAGTATAATCTGCTGCAACAAGTTCGGGGATTAATGCATCAACAACACGTTGGCCATAATCATTCGCTTTGCGTGCACCGACAACGGCTAACAACTTCTGTTTTTCATAAGTTTGCAAAGAACTACCCATGACATATAATACCGCAGGAGGTAAATAAATATTTTTTAATAAATGCGGATATGTGTCATCTTCAAACGTCACCCATTCAATATTATGTTTTTCAATGAGTGCAAGTTCTTCTTCAAGATTTTTTGTATGTGCAAGACCATCAACCAATTTTTCTGCGGTGCCTTCACTAAAACCAAAAGTATGCATCCAATCTGTTTGTGAAAAAGAATAAAGATCTGATACCGAAATATCAGATCTTTCTAAAATTCTCTTAATAACTGCAGGGCCAATGTTTTCTATTAATATTAGGTGGAGTATAAAATTTTTGTTAATCATGGGTGTGTTTGTTAATCTGCACCCTTCGATACATTCTGCTATGCTTCGCTTCGCAGAACACTCAGGGCGAACGGTTCATAGTAATTTTTCTTATTTTTTAAATCAAAACAGGACAAACGGAGCAATTTCTACTCCTCCGCTCGCCCTGAGTGTTTTTGTCTTCAAAAATGTATCGAAGGGTTAAAGTTCAACCTCGTCATCCTCATCAATATCATCTGCATCTTCTTCTTCATATTCTAAGTCATCAGCAGGTTCATCATCTTCTTCGAGCTCTTCGCCCTCTTCAGAATCTTCTTCATCTTCTGCTCCAGCATCTTCAGTCACTGGTAATGAACGTGTTTCAATTACAACTCCCGTTCCATCACCAGAATCATCGGCAGATGTATCATCGCCACCTTCAAAGGCAACAACATTGTGCAATTTTTGTGATTCATCAAGCCTAATCAAACGCACACCTTTTGCTTGACGACCCATTGCACGGATATCTTTAGCAGAAAGACAAATAATTTTACCAGCTTGATCAATGAGAAGAATATGTGAATCTTCATGAACAATTGTAAGGCCAATAACTGGACCATTACGCTTATCTGTTGGAATAGTTCTCACACCCATACCACCACGATGCGCAATACGGAAATCTTCAATGCGTACTTTTTTACCGTAACCGTTTTCGGTTGCAAAAAGAATCTCGCCATGATCGGAAATAATTTCCATACCAATTACGCGATCACCCTTTTTCACACGAATACCCATCACACCACTTGCTTGACGTCCCATAGAACGCACTTCAGTTTCTTTAAAACGAATTCCTTGCCCTTTTGATGTTGCAAGAACAATGGTATCACTACCACTACTCAATGAACAGAACACAAGTTCATCACCTTCACGCAAGGTGATTGCACGAATACCAGTGG
>DATAXH010000017.1:0-4012 GCA_036266775.1 Candidatus Babeliales bacterium
GAAAAACCTTTTCACACAAAGCCTGCATCTCAATATTAAGCGTTGTTTGAATATCTCTTCCAATCAAGGCTTTTTCAAGCTCTTCTTGCGATATACATTGGCCAACTGAATTCACCACATTACGCACAAGGCCTTTTTTACCCGTCAAATCATTGTTAAATAGTTTTTCTAATCCAACCTGTCCGTGTGCAAGCGCAGTAATATTGCCTAAATACCCAACAATATGACTTCCACATGCATGATAGGGATAAAATCGCTTAAAATCTGTATCAATAATAATATTTTCATGATTAGGAAACGCTTCTGCCAATTTGCTTAAACAGATAAAATCTATATCTGAGAGCAGCTCTATTTTCTTTTTTCTTTTTTCAGCAGCCACAATTGCATCATATAATATTCCCGATGTAAAAGCAGTACCGGTTATATCTTCAACTCTTTTTAAGATTGCTAACTGCTCTTGCGATATATGTTTATTACCCATTCCTTGCCAATAAATGGTTGTTACTGGACGATTAGTTGCAAGAAGCTTCCCATGCACATCACGAATACTACCTCGCGGAGAATCAATCGTTGTGTATCGCATAAAATTTTTCTGACTTCGCGATGCAAAATAATCACCACAATAGATTTGTAAAAAAATAAGGCGTAAAAAAATAATTCCAAAACTAAAAACTGTCACCAAAAAGATAATAAGAATTTTTTTGTTAACTGTTATGGTTGATAACATAATTTATTTTTTCTTCATCATCTTGTTAATCGGATGAACACTTTCACATAACTGAGAAATTTTTTCAAGCGAAACATGCGTATATTTTTCCGTAGTTGCAAGTGTTTTATGACCAAGCAGTTCCTGCACTGCACGTAAATCAGCACCTTGATTAAGTAAATGTGTTGCAAAAGAGTGACGTAATTTATGAGGTGTTAATTGCCGATCGATTGGTAAAAATGCTCGAAACATTTTAATAATACGCTGCACCGAACGTGTTGTTAATTTTTCATACCGATAATTCAAAAATAGGGGCTCTTCATGACTTTGTATGACAGGACGTTCTACTTTATAATAATGTACAATTTTTTCTCGCGCTTTATCACCAAACAACACAATACGTTCTCGTTTTCCTTTACCCAAAATACGAATCGTCCGTTCTTCCATATTCACATCCTGTACCACAATATTCACCAATTCAGAACAACGCACACCGGTTGCATATAAAAGTTCAAAAATAGTTTTATCACGTACAGGATATTTTGTGGGCAATGATTCATTTTTAATCGAGTCAAGTAAATAAAAAAGTTCATCAACACTAAAATAAACAGGTAATTTTTTATCAATCCGTGGCCGCTTAAGATTCAAATTAAGCTCAATACCACGTGTTTCCAGAAAACGTTCAAATGAAGTAAAACAAGAAAACTTCCGCGCAATGGAACTTTTACTTATTTTTTTATAAAACAGGGCAACTAAATAACGTTCAATAATTTGTCGGAGCTCAAGATTCTGTGCATCATACTCGGACAGGTTTGCCCAAAACGAAATGAATTGATTCAGGTCTAAAAAATACGCGCGCAGCGTATGTTCTGAAAAATTACGCTCCGCTTTGAGATGTAAAAGGAATGCTTCTTTGTGCTGTTCAAATTCTTCTTTTTTCATAACAATCTCGCTTTAAAAATAACTATCCGCTCATACTATAGCAGATTATATTCTTTACAGCGACGATTAACAGAAGAACGATTAACACCTAAAAAAAATGCGATTTTATTTTGATTTTTGAACTTATTCCACAAAAGCGCCATAACACGCGGTTCTTGTAATGCTTTTTTCCCCAACCGCACAGCTTCAACCAGATCAGGATCAGTTATATCGTACGCAGGATCAAACGCAACCTCTTGATAAATGTGATTTTTTTTAGATTTTTTAACAAGCAGTTGTTGTACGCGAGATTTTAACTCTTGCAAGCTGATAGGACGATGATCAGACAATGAATCTTTTTCTTTCTCGGTTAATGCTAAAACATGCTGCAGCGCATCAGACATTAACGCTTGCTGCGTAAAACCTTCCGTCAATGATTGTAACTCATCTTCAGGTAATGTTAATAATGAAGGCATCGTTACAACTGTTGATTTCAGTTCTTGGAACAACGCTTTGCTAAATTTACCTTCTTGCACGAGCAAGCTTAAATTCTGGTTAGTTGAACAGATAATACGCACATTGCTCGTGAATTTTTGATCACTTTTAAATAAATTATACGCCCCGGAACGAATAAATGTTGCCAAACATTCTTGGGTTTCCATATCAAGAAAATGAATGTTTTTAATAAACAAGGTACCGACATTATCAAGTTTTTCTAACAACGATTTGCCATGTTTTTCTTGTACACCAAACACAGGATTAATACCAAACAATGCAATTGCAATATCATAATTAGGGGAAGGTCCTTGCAACGCCATGACATGCAAATCATCCCGCATACTAATATGATGCAATATTTCTGTCATTGGTTGTAAATCTTGCTCAGGCATCTCGAGCAAAATAGCCTTTTTACTTAACGCAATTTTCAATAATTGAATCTTAAAATTAAGTAAAATTTGTCCCGACCCAGGAATAAGCTGATTGATTAATTTTCCTGATTGCGTTGTTTGTAAATACAACAAATAGTCCCATTCACTTGGATCTTTAAGTAAATCAATATGGTGCTTGATAGTTTCAGAAAGAGAGGGATACGAAACAGTAATAATGATAGTATTCTTTTCCAAATGAGGAACTGCAGAGACAACTAAGTGGTTTTCATTACCATCTTGAATGAATATGGTCTTGGGAGCTTTAAACGTTTCCACTTGTCGCACAATATCACGCAAACATTGCGTCAATGGATGGCCGTGTTGCTGGTTAATGTTCAGATCAATCAACTCTTTTGCAGCCTGATTGCCATATGAAAACTGTCGATTTTTGTAAAATAGTATACCAATATGTTTTGTTTTATGTTTACGTAAAAATGACCGCATACTATCTTTATATTGCTCAATCTCTTGATGTTTATGATAAAGCTCATCACGTAACAGTTGGGTCTGTTCAAGCAACGCATCAAGATTTTTATTCTGGAGTAAATTAATAATATTGCCCAAATAACTTCCAAAAACAATGAGCTCATCACGCTCAACATTATTATAAAAATTCTTCATTCGTGCATGACGATCAACAACAATATATGCTATCAATTTTTCATTTTCATAAATAGGTAAGAAAATATCAGCATTAATGGTGCTTAAAAATTTTAAAATTACCTCGCTTTTTTCACATGCATGGTAAAAATGAGTAAAATCAATTTCATCATAAATAAGAATTTTTTCTTTTTTTATCGCACGTTCAATAATTTCCGCATGCGTTACCAAAAACGTTTCAACCAAAGAAACCGTGCTGTCTTCAATAATGTTCGTGCTCACTTGATGTTCTACAACATTCATTTTTCGTAAATACAAACGCGTTTTTTGGGCAGGTATGGTAAATGTATCTTTAAAAAAAGTTTGCGTAATATGACCCAATTCACGAAAATTAGTCACATTACTTAACTTTTCCAAAACCACTTTAAAATCATCAATAAAATTGATATTCATCGGCTGATGTACGTGACTTTTAAGATTCAAAAAGCGCAAACCAAAAATCTTACGCGTACAGAAATAAATGGCAAACGTGATAAACATCGTTGAAAAGCCCACACCTGCATAAGTATGAGCAATCCAGGTAATCCCGTATATCTTGAAAGGAAATCCTTGAATTAAATCAGCCATAAAAACAGGCGCTATAAGACCCTGCATCAACAATTTAAGTTGTTTTTTGAGCAGATGAGGCAATTTAGAAGATCTAATCTTTTTTACTGCTATACATAAACTTGGCAATACAACAATAAATAAGGCATAAAAGGTAGCAAGATTTTGAATTGTTGGCTCAAAAGTAAATTTTCTACGAGATGGATCTAGACAATTAAAATCTACAATAGCCGCTATTGCAAAAAATATA
>DATAXH010000018.1:0-1771 GCA_036266775.1 Candidatus Babeliales bacterium
CATATTTTGAAAAATCAGCAGCAACATGCAGAACATCTCCTTGACGCGGAGACATAAAGATTATGTCATTATTGTACGTAGGATATTTTTGTTTGAGCAGATCGATGATGTCAAAAAGATCACTGCTTTTTCCTGTGGCAATGTTAAAGAGTTGAGCTTGTACATATTTTTTTTCGCACATTCCTAATAGAAGATTTGCCGTGACTACTTTTTCTACAGGTACATAGTCTCGTGTTTGGGTGCCGTCACCAAAAATCGTAAGAGGAAGATTGTGTTCCATGTTATACATAAATTTTGCAATAACACCGGCGTAGCTTGCTTGCGGATTTTGTCGAGGCCCATACACATTAAAATAACGCATTGCTACGGTTTCTATATCAAAAGCTTGCGCATATTCCTTGCAATATATTTCTCCCATGAGTTTTGAAAAACCATAAGGAGATGTTGGATGTGTTGGAGTCACTTCATTGCAACGTGCACTGTTTTCTCCATATGTAGCGCATGTTGAAGAGAAAACAAAACGTTTAATCCCATTAATACGTGCAGCTTCAAGTAAATTGGATGTTCCGACAACATTAATTTCATGACAGATGTGAGGATTTTCCATAGATCCGGGTACTGATACAAATGCAGCCAGATGGAAAATAATTTTTTGGTTATGTGTTGCGTGTAAGCAGGTTTCTAAATTGGTTATACTGCCACGAATCAGAGTAACTTTATCTTGTACAGTAACAATATTATTTTCGTTACCAGTACTGAGATCATCCAATATTGATACTTTTGCCCCAAGAGCTACAAGTTGTTCAACAAGATGCGATCCAATAAATCCACATCCTCCGGTTACAAGTACAGGAACTTCTTGATAATATTGTGTGAGATATTCAGAGATTACATCAGCTTTTAAAACGATATTTTTTTGTAATGAAAAAATCAGTATTATGGTAATAAGGATACGGGTATTAAAATATAATACATACTTCATGTGAATCTCCTTTTATTCCCTGATTTCAGCATGATTTTTATCAAGAGCTAATAATTTCGGAAAGCAAGCAGGATATCCTTTTTGTTCTCCATTTTCTGGATAGCAATATGAACGGTCAAGAATTGTACTTGGTGGATTATTAATAAAATAACGATTTAAATGACTTTCATCATGCCATAGTGCGATGTAATTATATTGTTCCAAATCAGTAAGAATATTGTGTGTAATAGTATCTGCCATTTTGATAAATTCTTTTGTAGTTCCTCCATAAAAACCTCCTGCAAAATAGTAGGTCCCTTGATTATAGGGGATATATGCAGTTGATTGAGGATTACGATCATAGGGAGGTTCATTTCCCCATAAAGGTATATTTTTTTCAAAACCCGGGTGGTTGGTTGCAACACGATCAGCTAAAATTTCATCTCCTTCAGTTCCAACAAAAAGCATATCTGCATCGGTTGCAAACATATAATCAGTTTGAGCAAAAAGGTTTTTATGATTATTATATATCGCAAATCGCATTAATGTATCATATGGCCAACCCAGACGTTTTTGGTAAGTGATAACGATATTATTTTTATAGGAACTATTGAGTAATTCTTTAAGATTATTTTCATTGCTATCAGTAAAAATGAAATATGTTTTTGTATGTTGAGGGCAAAAATATTTTTCTGCAGAATCAAGAAGCTGTTTAACAAATGCAATATATTTTCCCGTGGCAACAATAGATAAACCGATATTGAACTGTTTTTTATAAGGCGAGCGCAGAATAAATGTGGGTTCATATTC
>DATAXH010000019.1:0-1925 GCA_036266775.1 Candidatus Babeliales bacterium
AATGCTTGAGGAAGAATAATAAAACGAATGGTGTCTTGTGTAGAAAAGCCGAGAACTTTCGCAGCCTCTACTTGTCCTCTCCCAATCGATAAGATTCCTGATTTAATAATTTGACTGATATATGCAGCACTGTTTAACCCAATTGCGATAATTGCTGTCCATAACGCGGAAATGTAGATACCACACTGTGGAAGTAAAAAATATGCAATAAAAATTTGAATAAGCATGGGTGTACCGCGAATAATGATAACATAGCAGGTGACAAATGTTTGTAATAATGGATTTTTGCTTGTTTGCATCAGCGCAAGAATGGTTCCTAACATAAAACCGATACAACAACTGATTCCTGCAATTTGTAGTGTAACAACAAGTCCCTGCAACAGTACCGGAAGGTATTCCGCAATAAGATTAAAATCAATAATCATACAAGGTTCCATTTTCTTTTTAAGGTATCAAGAGTGCCATCTTCTTTCATACGATCAAGGGTAATCTGAATGTAATCACGCAACTCAGGATAATGTTTTGAAATTGCAAATGCACTACTTTCTTCTGTTCCTGGAATTGGTGTGATAGAAAATGTGCTTTGATCATGTTTGGTAAAATATGGATTTATGGAATGGAGCGCTGCGACTACAGCATCAGCTCTGCCACTTTCAAGCGCTAACATGCTATCGCTTATTGCAGCTGAAGAAAGACGAATAAGATATACTCCTGGTTGTTCTGACATATATGAATCTGCAACATATCCTTCATTAACGACAACTGTTTTACCTGCAAGTTCATCAACCGAAGTAAGGCCGTGCCCTTCGAAGCCTTGGCGAAGAAGGGTGATAATAACCAATGGATTACCAGCTGCTAAATGGGGCCGTGTAAATAATGCTCGTTGAGCACGTTCTGGTGTTGGTGTTATTCCTGCTGCAATAACATGGATATTGCCGAGCTGAATTTCTGGTAACAATGCATCAAAAGGCATGTCTTTGAAAATTATATTTTTGTTAAGACGTTTGAGTACTTCTGTAATCACATCAATATCAAAGCCAACAATAGCGTCATCCTCTTTAAATGAAAATGGCTGGAATTCACTGTTTGTCCCTACGATTATGGTATCAAGAGATGGTGCTGTGACTATTTTTTTTTCTGCTCTGTACCAGAGAATTGCCGAAGTGCCTAAAATAAGAGCTATGATGATGTATAGTGATGTTTTTTTCATTGAAATGTGCTTTCTTTTTGCGCTCATTCTGAGCGCGATTTTTTTTACTTGGTTTGAATTTCTTCTCCGCGCTCGTCAGCTATTCCCCATCTTCATTCTTCCGATGGGGTCCCCAATTAAAATGAAATGAAAATTGGGGTAAAAGGATATCTTCGAGCGCGCTAGGATTTGAGCGGGATTATATTATAGTACTGATAAAGCTTTCTATTAAATCGTAATTCTTTTTTTCAATCAGGTCAAAGTTGAGTGATCTGTTTTTATTTGCTATACAATAAGCAGCGTCAAAAAAATACTAACATTTTACTCAAAGGTTTAGTCGTGAAGAATACAGTATTAGCTCTTGTATTAACAGCATCTGTTGGTCCTATTGCAGCATATTATCATCCTGGGTGTGATACCGGCGTTACGATTAATTTTGCTCCTTGTTGTACCGCTCCCTATTATGATGATCCTTATTATTTTAATGACCATTCGGGTTCCGAATATCATCATTATGGACAATGTTTGCCGAGTGAAAAATACCTCAGAAGACAGCTGTATTGGTTATATAACTATAATCCACGTAGTTTGGAATTGCATGATTTCCCTGTTGATTATTTTATTAATACATTAACGGATCATATCAAAGTTTTGGAAAACAAAATTGCACAGAAAAATAGTGGCTTAAGAAGTAACGCAATGTTGAGGGGAACTTTATTTTCAGCGTTTTCAGCTG
>DATAXH010000020.1:0-6837 GCA_036266775.1 Candidatus Babeliales bacterium
ACTATTGCATCTTTGTTGTTCACCTATTCTACACACACAAAACAGATGACCAGGCCAACAACACCTACTACAAAACAGCCAAATATACCACCCATACCGGAAAAAAAACCACAGCCAAAACCTGTGATACAACAACCAATACAACAACCAATACAACCACCAATACAAAAACCCTACTCCGCTGAAGCTTCGAAGGGCAGGCAAATACAACCTACAAAACCAACAATACCCAGACCTGTCGAAAAACCTGTAGAAAAGCCCAAGACAATAGAACCTCAAAAAATAACCCAAGAAAAAAAAACAGCTCAACCCTCTTTAGCCAAGCCTTCTTTAATTTATAATGCAATTCTCTTACTCGATCCTAAAAAAGTAGAAACATTAGATCGTTATGGCAATGCTATGGTAGGTGATGCTCTGATGGGCTTTTATGAACAAGTTGCTCCTATCATTATGACAACTAATATTTTAGAAATTATTATGACGATCAGACAAAAAATAGGAGATTATAATTTTCAACAGTTACGAAATAGTAGTTTTAATAATATCCAACCATTTGCGCAGCAATTAGCTCAAAAATATAATATTCATGAAGCTCCTCTCCAACTTATTTTGATGAGTCTTATTAACTTTGATAAACACAGTTATTATCTTCACAAATCAGACAATTTAGTATTAGTTATTCCTCATCAATATATAAAATCAAATATGCCAAACGCATTAAAAGCGAATGCTCTTGATCAGGCAGAAGCATGTGGTTTTAATCCAAATATTTTAGCGCCGCTGGCGCATTCAAATCCCGATTATTTGTTACACCAATTAAAAAGTAAATCCGTTAATAAAGATCAGTTTGTTAATCATCTTACTCAACTGTTCATTCCCCAAGAAGAAGACAGAAGATTGCTTTCTCCAACACAAAATAGTCCCTGGATTATGTATATATCAGGACATGGTGGGCCTACGTATCTTATTAAGAATAATCAGTATCACATTATGCCAGAAGCAGGTAATGTTGCAGGAGTATCACTTCAAGAATTTGCACAATTAATGAAATTTTTTGATGCATCTCTTAATGTTGAATATATACATTATACGACCTGTTTTTCTGGCGGTTATAGTCAATCATTTGTTAATGATACATTATCGTCTTTAGATGTTGATTTTATTGTTTCCTCTGAAGGTTTGGGTGAACAAGAAACATCAGGAATACCATTAGGAATGCAATTTAGTTCTGTTCCACCATACATACAAGTACAATATCATCCTTTTACTGATTTTTTTAAACAATTAAGAGCGCTGATTAATAATCCAGAAGAGTTATCAAAAGTAAAAGGAGGAAAAAAAGGTCCACTTGAACCCGTACTCCGTGCACTTAATCCTACACAAAAAGAAACGAATCAACCATTTGTACGTTTTCCTGAAAAAGGTATTTTCAGACCAATTTCAACGGGGAAAAATACAGAAATTTTAACCTCGACAATTGTCAAACAACATGAAAAGAAACATCAACCGATCAATTACAGTAATATGGATATTGGAATAGTTGTCATTGATCTGCCTCGTGTGGATGTCCCTCTCATATTCGGCAATAATACCGATTGCGGAATTGTAACCCCCACCGTGATGACAACTTTTAAAGAAACAGTTCGAGTATTTAACGAAATCAGCTGGAATATTCAACTTCAAACATTACTGTTTAATTTTGTACGCTTTAACCCTAAAATGGACACGCAACTATTTGTCGTAAAAAAACTGAATGGCATTCTGAGTCAACAATCACAATTACCATCCTCAAAAAATAATGAGATTAACAATCTCATTATCAAAATAGATGGCATGATGGGCACCGGACCGAACGCTTCAGCAAACCCTGCGGTACAAACAAAACTGGTAACATCAAATGACATACCACTAACCAAATTAGGAGTAAATGTAAATGTTGTTTTTGAATGGAATGGTAAGATTTATTATTATTACGCCGCTGCAATTAAAACATTTCATGATTTAAAAGAAGTGCTGAAAAGTATGCAACAAATTCCTTTTGCATCAACGACTGTCGATAATGTCGCTCATAAATTCTTAACATCACAAGAAATAAATCAACTTAAAAAACCGCTCACGTTAGAAGATATGGCCAACTTTATTGATAATAAAATTAATATACAAGAAGCTGCTGCAAAATCTAAAAAATAAGAACCAAAGGAAATATTCATATGAAGTTTTTTAAAAGTATGTTGTTAATCATAACAATATTTACGATTGGTTCGCTTATCCCAATGGAACCTCAATTCAACTCTTATCCACCCAAAAGACCCACAGCTCCAGCACCTCAAAGATCGCTGACTTCATCACCACAACGGCCATCGGTTCCTGCACCACAAAGACCGCTAAACTCTACTCCAACGTATCCCATCCCTCAAAACCAACAAGTCAATACTAATTCAGCTGAAAAAGCATTGCCAGCAATTCCATCACCTCAAAATCAAATAGAACTCACTCCACAAAGTTCTACTCCTCAAAATAGACGATCCAACAACGTAGCCACCAAAAAAGCATTACCAACACCTCCATCACTACAAAACACAATAAAACCAACGTCGCAACCAAGTAGATATGCTGAAATGCTTGAAATAATAACCGGAATGGATTCTGAAAATATATTGGTACATAATAGATTTACTAATCAGTTTATTAATTTTATACAATCCCAACATCTTTCTCATGAAGACATTGCAGCTCTCTCAGAAGCTATAGCAACTCTTTATATGACATCCACAAGCAATAAAGAAAAAGATGAACAAATATTATTATCTCTCAAAAATAGCATTACTCCTCATCTACCTTTGCAAATAATAGAAAAAAAAGAACCACATATACAAAAGCAAACAGATATAAAAGAGCAACATGCAAAAAAAAGCTTTGAAAAAACTTCCTCTCCTCAAAAACATTTTACAACTCATAACCTGATCATGTTGCTTGACCCAGAAAAAACAGAAACCATAAATGGAACAGCAAGAATGCTCGTACAAGATGCACTTGTCGCCCTCTATGAACAAGCTGCTCCCATAATAATGTCCAGCAATATCTTAGAAATAATTACTACTTTAAGAGACATACTCGGTGAGGATATTTTAAAAAAACTACGAAACAGCACTTATAATAAATTAACCTCATCTATCCAACAAATACTGACATCATTTACTCTTCATGAAAGTCCTCTGCATTTAATGATTCTCAGTTTAATTGATTTTGATAGCAAAAATTTTAACTGTTATTTTCATACATCAGAAGATTTAGTACTTATTATTCCTCAACAATACATTATAAAAAATATAAAAGAGGGGGTTTCTCAATTTAATTTCCAAGACCAAGCAAAAAAATGTGGGTTTAACCCAGATGTTACAACTCCAATTAATAATTTAAGCAGTGATAATCTTCTTGCACAATTCAAAATTCAGCATGCAAATGTGAAACATACAGATCAATTCATAAAAAACCTCACATCATTCTTTATTCCACAAAAAAACGATGGGAAATTAATTACACCAACAGAAACTATACCATGGATTATATATCTTGCAGGACACGGAGGAACTTTGTATCAATCAATAGGTTCTATTCGAGAGCAATTGGAAATACATAAAAATAATCTCGTTTTTTATGAGAAGGCATTACAAAACAATAAAAAAAACCATGTCGTTACACAAAACATAATTTTCGCCGAAACAAATATTAAAAAATACGAAAAAATATTACAAGGTAAATCGGATTGGCCAGACTCGCAACTTGTAATAGGAAAAGCAAATATTGCAGGACTGACGATGGATAACTTTCCATCCCTCATGGCATTCTTTGATCAAAAGTTAGATGTTTATTATGTACATTATGCAAGTTGTTTTGATGGCGGCTATAAGCAGACTTTTGTTAACGAAATCCTCACATCACTCGATGTTAACTTTATAACTTCCACACAAGGATTAGATGAAAGAGAAACTACGGGAATACATTTAGACTTATCATTCAATTCAAAAGCACCATATATAACTGTATCAAAAAGACCCTTTAGTGCTTTCTTTAAAGTTCTCAATATATTTATTGGTCAACCAGAAAAATTTGTGCAAGCAAAAAAATATCAAAAAGAACCGTTTTCATATGTTCTCAGTTCCATTGTCTCTGACATGGATCACTATAATCAACCATTCATTCGATTCCCTGGCGTTGGTATTTTTGGTGCACTGTCCCTGAGTAAAAAAACAAGAACTATAACAAATGTAATGAGCAAAGCGCATGAGATTGAAAATAAACCTATAGATCTCAGTGATACAGAGATTGATATTGTTATCGTAATCCCTTCACATATCAATATTCCGCTTAATTTTGGTAAAAATAGGCACTGTGCAATAATATCGCCAACACCAGCAATCATGCGCACCTCGCATGAAGCAATTCACATATTTAAAGAAATAAATTTTGAAAATCCTTTACAGGCACTCATTTTTAACTTTATATCTTTTAATGCTCGAATTCATACACAAACATTTATAATAAAACAGTTAACTGGTATATCTATTCAACAAAGTTTAAACAATATAATTAACAACCTTATTATTCACATACAACATATTCCTGGACCAACTATACGCGCACGTCTCAAAATAGCTTTTGAATTCAAGGAAAATATTTATGAATGCGAAACAGAAATCAATAACTTTGAAGATCCTCATTTAGCACATTTCATTTACTCTCTTGGCTTTATACCAACAACAGATGTGACTGCTCTTGCTTACAAATTCTTAACACCCCAAGAAATTAATACACTGAAACAACCAATAACTTTAGAATCTATTATACAATTGATTGATGCTAAAATTGATGTTCAACAGCCATCACTCAAAGGAACTGCAGTGAAAAAAGAGTTAACTGAGTTTGTAAAAGAAATGCCAAAAGGCAAAAAACGCATAGGAAAATAAACATAGTATTCTATAAATATATCTTCGCGCTCGTTCTGAACCTGTTGAAGAATATCTTAGAGCGCGCTCCAGGATACCCTTCAACAAGTTCAGGGCGAGCGCGGGAATACAATACAATATTATTATACAGACCATATCTATTGTATTTAACATCTAGTACATACTACAGTAATAACAACAAAAAGGAGCTGTCATGATGAAAAAAAATATAATAAGTATATTACTTCTCACATCATTACCATCATCATTCCTTTATGCATCAGAAGAACCAGAAGTTAACGCAGTCAATCAGCTACGAAGCCTTTCAATTTTTAGTCCACGATCACAAGATATTAATGCTGCGCGTGATGTTGTTGGATGGCATCCTTTCATACATCGGTATGATATCAACAGAAATTATTCTACACTTGCATTCACACCACAATATAATCAATCCTTACGGCCGAAACGCATATCCTTAGCACTTTTTAATTCTGACACTTTTTCACTTTCTGGTAGTGAAATTCCGGGACGTGAAGATACCCAAGAACTTCTTGCTGATTATTTTGGTCTTTCTCCTGAATTTGCAAGCGATGCATATTTTAAACCACTCATTCAAAATCTTGAGTGTGACATTGCACTCTATATTGGTCTTTCTTCATGGCTGAAAGGATTATATCTCCAATTCAGGGGGCCGGGAGTGTGGACAAAATGGGATTTACATTTGAGTGACATCAATATCGATGAAAGTGATAGCCCTTTCCCTGCAGGCTACATGGCAGCAGATGCAGTAACACCTCCGTATCATTCATATACACAAGCAATGAGAGGGATATATCCATTTGGTGAAGTTGAAAAATTAAAATACGGAAAAATATGTGGTGCGCAAACACTCAGTGGTCTTGCTGCATTAGAAATGGTGCTTGGGTATGATTTTATCCACACGGAAACTTCGCATACCGGGATTAATTTCCGTGCATCTGCACCAACAGGATCACGTCCAAAAGGCGAATATTTTTTTGAACCTCGCGTTGGTTGTGGTAAACATTGGCAAATTGGCGTGGGTTTTACAGGACATGGACAATTATGGGAACGGGATAACGAACAAAATCTTATCATCTGGGTGGATGTGAACTTTACTAACATGCTCCAAGCGCGCCAACGCAGATCATTTGATTTGTGCAGAAATGGATTTTTTAGTCGCTATATTTTAGCAAAAGAGTTTGATCAAAATGGTATGTTCACTGAAAACTTGTTACCGGTCATCAATTTTACAACACTCGAATGTGATGTGCACGTTAGTATACAAGTGGATATGATATTTATGTTTGCGTACGCGTACAAAAATTTCCTTTTTGATATCGGTTACAATGGATGGATTAGAAGTAGAGAAAAAATTAAACTGTGTGAAGGCATTACACCAAATAAATATGGTTTGAAAGGTGTGCAATTTGCTGTCAATCCAATTACTGGCCAACCAGATAATACAACTGAAAGTCATGCAACTATTTTTGAAACAGAACCAATTATGCCTGATGGGCTTATGCCAGTATTTATTTCTACAAAAGATATCAACATCAAATCTGCTGCATCACCACTTTTAATCACTCAAAAACTATTCTGGCATTTTTCATATTCATGGCCAGATTGCTGCACACATGCAACACCATATTTTGGAGCTGGTGCGGAAATTGAATTTGAAGGAATCAATTCAAGGAATTCATATCAACCTGCTGATACTACGATGGGACAAGCGAGTTTTTGGCTTAAAGGTGGCGCTGCATTTTAATTTTTGCGCTCGAAGATATCCTTCAACCTGCCTTCGTTAAAACTTCGGCAGACACGGCAAGTTCTCAAGGCAGGTGTTTACTGCTGAGCTTGACGAAGCATC
>DATAXH010000021.1:0-6967 GCA_036266775.1 Candidatus Babeliales bacterium
ATTAATATCATCTCTAAAACCGTTCAAGATCAAAAAATTATTCTCACTTTTGAAAATCCACAACAAACACAAGAAGCTGCTCGTATCATAAAATCTGATGAACGTGAATTAGTCCAGTCAGTTGAACGCAACAATATCACATTAAATTTTTCGGACGCAATGGAAAAACGCATCAAAGAAGATGCTGTATTGCGAAATATTGAAGTATTACGCACGCGTCTTGACCGATTCAGCGTTGCTGAAATTTCTATCGCAAAACAAGGTGATAAAGAAATTATCATCGAACTTCCCGATGTGACAAATCCTCAAGAAGCAAAAGAAATGATTGGCCGTGCTGCACTTCTTGAATTTAAACTGGTTGAAAAAATGGGTTCAAGTGAACAAGAATTGCTTCTTGAATACGATGGCGAACTCCCCCATGATTTACAAATTTTACCTGGCGAACGTGATCATGGACGTACTCCCTATTATGTGGTACAAAAATATGCAAAAGTAACCGGTAATATGCTTGCTGACGCACGTCCTGGATTAGGAGGAAAAACAGGAGTTGAACCTGTTGTAAACTTCTCATTCAATGAAGAAGGTGGTGATAAATTCTATGAACTCACCAGTAAAAATTACAATCGTCAACTTGCAATCGTACTTGATAATGAAGTTATATCTGCACCACGAATAGAATCTGCGATTCGTAGTAGTGGTCAAATTACAGGAAACTTCACAAATCAAGACGTTAAAAAATTATCTTATCTTTTAAAGTCAGGATCTTTTGTAGCTCCGGTAACCTTTGAAGAAGAGCGTCAAATTGGACCTTCACTTGGTGCGGAATCAATCAAACATGGATTATATTCTTGTCTTGGTGGTTTTGGACTGGTTTTCCTTTTTAGTGTGTACTATTACAAATTAAGTGGATTACTCGCATTCTTAGCATTAATATATAACCTTATCCTTATACTCATGGGCCTCGCATGGTTACATGCAACCTTAACACTCCCTGGTATTGCGGGTATGACATTGACGATTGGTATGGCAATTGATGCTTCCATTTTAATTTATGAACGTATCAAAGAAGAACTTGCAAAAGGCAGTAGCGTTAAAAATGCCGTTGATACAGGATTTTCTGGTGCAATGGGTGTCATTTTAGATGGAAACATTACAACATTTATCAGCGGTATTGTTTTATACCATTTAGGATCTGGGCCAATTCAAGGATTTGCAGTAACATTGATGCTCGGAATTATCGCAACACTTATTGCAACGTTGTTTTTCCTGAAGTCATTTTTTAAATTTATTTTAAATAATTTTAGTATTCAAAAGCTTTCTATTTAGTGTTATACTAAACACGTAGTTTGAAATATTTAGTTTCCCATCCTTCAATGGGGATCCCCAATAAGAACGTAGTGATTTTGGGGTGAATAAATTAGTGGCGGCGTAGCTCAGCCGGTTAGAGCGGCGGAATCATAATCCGTAGGTCCGGGGTTCGAGTCCCTGCGCCGCTACCAAAAATTAAATGATACTTTCATGTTGCATACAGAACTTTCTCTTCCCATGCTTCTTACCTTCATTCGATTAATTGGTTCTCCAATTATTCTGCCTTTTCTTTTGGTGTATTTATTACCATATAATATTTTTTGGTTAAACTGCAGCTTGGCTGCTATTTTTGTTTTATTTGGATTAACTGATTTTTTTGATGGATATTTAGCTCGTAAATATCACCAAGTCACGCAAAGTGGCGCAATGCTTGATCATGTTGCAGATAAATTTTTACTCTATTCAACACTCATTGCACTTATTACCGCGCATAAACTTTATTTTTTTTGGGCAATCATCTGGATTGGAAGAGAATTTTTTATTATGACATTGCGTCAAATCGCTCTGGAAAACAATTTCTCAATTACCGTCTCATCATATGGAAAACTTAAAACTATCGCGCAAATGACATGCTTAGCTTTTGTTATCGCTAATCCATATCATGCGCATTTCTTTTCTGCTTTGTATTGGAATGGCACAGAACTACTTCTTTTGCTGCTCGGCACTGCACTCTCAGTCGGCAGCGCATACAATTATTTTTCTGTTTTTATGAAAAAATTCAATAAAGCTTAAATTTACTGTTTCCTCCGATCATCCTGCGTGTCCGACGAAGCCTTGGCGAAGTCGGAAGCCTGTCGAAGGATATCTTTGAGCGCGATAAAATGAATCAAATCCATATTAAATCAACTTTGCTATATACAAAATTATATCACGTGGAAATATTGATAAAAGATGATGAGAATGTTTGTGTGCGCAAGCTAAAATGCATAAATTATCTAAACCATTTTCGCGCATCAACAATCCTTTATACATATCAAATTCAAAATCTTCTTTCACAAACAGTTCTACACAATTATAGGCATTCGGATGTTTTTTAATAAATTCAAAGATTGTTTTGGTTGCAACTTGCGCTGCTCTATCTTTAGGCATACATTGTTCTGTATATTTAGATTCTGCACTTAATCTTGGCAACGCTATATTCTTACACTGTTTTTCAGCAACTATTTTTAATCCTTCATCAAGTACTTTTGTATAACAAAGATCTAAATCTTTACAACCTTCTTTAAGTGCTTCATCTTCCGCATACTCTTCTGTTTCAAAAAGACCCTTATATCGACAATACTCCCAACGATAACCTTTATATTTGATAACCTGAGGTTCTGTAATGGATAAAAAGTTAATGCCATCCCGCCGCAGAAATTGCCAATGATTTGAACATGCTTTTTGATAATTATTACTATTTTCCTTTGGAGTAAATCTAACACTTTTCATTGAACAACATGTTCCTGTTGGATTCCCTATCTCAGAAGTTTCGCCAAGCTCTTCCTGTTTATATTGTCCCACAACAATAACGATCTCTGCTTTTTTTGTTTCATCTGCATAAAAATTTAACATATCCTCTTTATGCAGATTAATTTTTGTACCATATGCTGTAAGACCCCAATTTTTTTCTTTTTCCATTGTATACATACATGCTGTACATATAGTCATTAACAGCAAAATATACTTCTTCACCATGATTATTTTCCCCAGTAAATATTTTTTATTTTGGGATTTATTTTAAAAGTTTTTAACAAATCTTTATACCAATTAAACTCAAAATCTTCTTCCACAAACAGTTCTATGCAATCATATATATCGGGATTATTTTTGATAAATTCAAGAGTTATTTTTGCTATATGTTTTGTAGCTGTATATTCCAGATCACAACTGTTTTTAAATTGCGACGCGTATGATCCAATACTTAAAACTGGCAATGCGATACTTTTTATTAATTTTTCCTTTTTTAATTCTATTGCTTGAGAAAAAGCTTTATTATAACACAAATCTAGATCTTTTAATGCTTCAATAACAACTTCACTCGTGGAAGAAACAATAGGACAACCATCAGTTGTAAGCGTTACCCGATAAAGTTTATATGGATTATATCTTTCATAAAATACCTCTAAGTGAGGACTAATCCCAATCTGAGACATACTAATTTCTAAAATTTTATCTTTATTTTTATGAAGAAGATAATTTTGTCGTAATCCACAAGGATCATTTTTCCTTGTTGCATATCTATCCACAACAATAAAATCTATTTTATGTGTACCATCAATATAAAAATCAACTATATTTCCTTTATTAAGAATAATTTTTGTCTTCTCAACCGTAATGCTCCAAAAATTTGAATCAACATTTTCCATCGCTTGCATACATGCTGTAAATATAACTATTAACATTGCAATATTCTTTTTCATCATAACTCTTTATCATTGTTATAACTTACATATAGAAAAATGGGTTATTTGCCTTTTTTAATACACAGCAAATAACCCACATAATATACAATAATAATTATTATTTTTCAGAAACGCTTTTCTCTAAAAGATTTTTATATAAATCAAATTCAGAGCGTTTTTTCACAAACATTTCTATTTCAGCATATGCACCAGAATTATTTTTTATAAATTCAACAATTGTTTTCACTGCAATTGGCGCAGCTTTCTCTCGTGGAAAACCGATTTCAGTACTCAGCGCTTGTAATGCTATACTTTTTTTATCACCAGATTTAACTAACCTATCAAGAATTTTTTCATAGCACATTTTTAAATCTTTTATAGCTTCTTCAATAGCTTTAGTTCCTTCTGCTCCATCCCAACAACTTTTTCGGTTTATATAATAAGGAACTTCAATAGTATTATACTCAGAATCAAAGGAATTAGTTTTCATGATACGTGGTTCTATAATTGCCACAATAGTAGCAGCAACTTTTATTTCAGTAGCTCTTTTCCATATCTTTGTTGTATCATCCTTACTTGAATAATCTGCATGTTCATAAGGTTTGTATGTATCATCATCAGAAGCACTTTCATCATCTTTACTTTTCTTATAGATACTCTGTCCCGAATAACATTGTCCTACGTCTTGAATATCACCCAAAGAAGGCTCTCGTAATGTCTGTTGTTGATTTCTTCCCACGATAATTGCGCTTACTCTATCCCCAGCGTCACCAATAAAACCTTTAATAAGATTAATTTTCGTGTCATATAACGTAATGCTCCATTGATTTACCTGCTCCATTGCTTGTGTATATGCGGTGAATATAACGACCAATATCACAATCTGCTTTTTCATCATTCATCCTTTTTGTTAAAAAAACATAACATTTTGCATTTTTATACAACAGATCGTACCTATTAGCAAGCAATTTTTCGAATTTCATACAAAAACATGATACTCTAAAAATATGTTTTGCATTATAAAAAAAATAAGGAACTATTTATATGGAATTTTTAACTGTCTTTATTGGATTACTAGCTTATCTCATCGGTGCAATTCCAACCGGTTATCTCATTGCAAAATGGAATGGAATAGATGATATTCGTGCGCATGGATCTGGCAATATTGGTGCAACCAACGTATCTCGCTTTCTTGGAAAACATTATTTTTTTCTTATTTTTTTCCTTGATGCTGGCAAAGTATATGTATTCATGCATCTTATACAACCATACTTTGATTACAGTCATCTATGCCTTTTTGCAATACTCATACTTTTTGGTAATGGATATTCAATCTTTTTACGCGGAAGTGGCGGTAAAGGTGTTGCGACATTATGTGGGTTAGTTACCGCAATATATCCAAAAGCAACCTTACCTTTATTAGGTGTGTGGGCATTGCTATTATGTATAACAAAAATTATTGGTATTGCATCAGTTGGAGCTGCGCTTTGTTTCCCCTTCTATGCATATACTACCCATAATAAAACCTTTTTTTTATTTTCCCTTTTTGCCGCAACACTTATTATTTGGAAACACAAACCTAATATACAGGCATATTTGGAATAGTCATTGAATAAAAAATATATTATTTTTCTGAGCATATGTATTATTGCAGCATGTATAATAAAAAAATATTCTTCATCTCACAGGAATTCCATGAAATTTAGAGAAGTCGCACAAAGTTTTAATGAAATTGAACCCATTGCAGCGCGCTTAGAAATTACACGCTTACTTGCTGAGCTGTTCAAAAAAGCATCACCACATGAAGCAGAGATTATTGCAACCCTTTCGCTTGGGGAACTGCACCCACCACACATCGGTACACAATTTAATATCGCAGAAAAAAATTTACTCAAAGCAATTGCACAGTTTTTAAATATTCCCGAAGAAACGCTTAAAAAAGAGATGAAACAAGTTGGTGATCTGGGATTATTACTTAGTCACCACACATGGCAGCATGATTCAGATCTTTCAGTTGAAGCTGTGTATCAAGCACTTTGCACATTAGAAGAAATAAGTGGCACTGGATCACAAGAAGAAAAAACCAACGTGCTTATCAATCTTTTACAGCACCTGGATCCTCTTTCTGCCAAATTTGTTGCACGTATTATTATCGGTAAATTACGTCTTGGATTTTCTGATATGACCATTATTGATGCGCTTTCATGGATGGAACGTGGCGATAAATCATTGCGCACTGAACTAGAAAATGCATATAACATTTGTGCAGATATTGGGCTCATTGCAAAAACACTCAAAGATGGTGGTGTGAATGCAATTGCACACATGAACATTAAACTTGGCACACCCATTATCCCTGCTGCAGCTGAACGTCTGCCCACCGCACAAGCAATTTTTGAAAAACTGGGACCTTGCATTGCCGAACCAAAACTTGATGGTTTTAGACTACAAATACATGTGGACAAAACCACATCTTCGGCAAAAATTCATTTCTTCTCTCGCAACCTCCAAGATATGTCAGCAATGTTTCCTGATCTGACCAAAGAGATGCTCAAATTGAACGTCACAAGCTTAATCTGTGAAGGTGAAGCAATCGGGTATGATCCTGATACGGGCAACTTTTTACCGTTCCAGGAAACCGTAAAGCGTAAACGTAAGCATGGTGTGGAAGAGATGGCAGAAGAGTTTCCGTTGCAACTCTTTTTATTTGATCTGTTGTATCTCAATGGCAAAAGTTATTTAGATGTGCCCTACACACAACGGCATAGTCAACTTCAAAAAATGGTGAGTGATATTTCATCTCAACATCTTTTTGTTATTGAACACAAACAGATACAAAGCGCAAAAGAGCTCGAAAATTATTTTTATTCTGAAGTTGCACATGGCCTTGAAGGCTTGGTGGTAAAGCGTCCCGATGCAATCTATCAACCAGGAAAACGTAATTTTAATTGGATTAAGTTAAAACGCCAAGAAGAAGGACACCTAGAAGACACCATCGATTGTGTTGTCTTAGGATATTATGCCGGCAAAGGAAAACGTTCACATTTTGGCATCGGTGCATTTTTAGTTGGAGTGTACAACAAAACAACTGATATGTTCCAAACCGTCGCAAAAATTGGTACTGGCATGACTGATGATGAATGGCGTGACTTAAAGAAAAAATGTGATGCAATAGCGGTTATAGAAAAACCGAAAAACATTGAATGTGCAAAAGA
>DATAXH010000022.1:0-4658 GCA_036266775.1 Candidatus Babeliales bacterium
ACAACAAAAGGAATTTGTGATTCTTCTAAGAGCATTCGTCGCGATTGTGATTTGGAACCGAAATATAAAATATTTTTAGTCATATAAATAAACTCTTTATTAAAATTTTTTTATTTTCCCGCTCGTCAGCTATTCCCCATCCTCATTCTTCTGATGTGGTCACCAATAAGAGTGTAACGAGTGTTGGGGTTAAAGGATATCTTCGAGCGTCTTTTTATTGATTAAAATTAACAAACAGATTACCTTTAAAACATGAATTATCAATATTATATTCCTACACAACATATTTCCACTCCGAATGACAAAAAAGTTGTCCTTATCGGTGGCTGCTTTGATATCATCCATTTTGGACATATGCAGTTTCTCGAAAAAGCAAAGCAAACGGGTGATTACCTCATTGTCGCCCTTGAATCAGATGAGCGAATCATTAATGATAAAAAGCGAACTCCAATACATACACAAAAAGAACGTGCATACAATTTATTGGCCCTGCGCTTTGTTGATTACGTGATTATGCTTCCACTCCTCAATGGCTTTGATGATTACCTTGCATTGGTTCAAAATATCAAACCGCACAGCATTGCAATCACGAGTAATGACCCTCAACAAATTAACAAACAAAAACAAACTGATGCAATCGGCGCTCAGCTTATAATAGTAACTGATATGATTGGGGAATTTTCGAGTTCGGCAATAATCCGACATAACTATAACAACAGTAGACAACGTTCAATGCATAATACACACAACCAAAAGGATTTTTTATGAAACAGCTCATTATTATAGCGAGTATTATAACATCAATAAGTTCATATTCATGCGCTATGGAATCAGCTTCTACAAATATTCATAATCATTTTTGTGAAGATCTTATTACGATTACAAACAGTCAACCTCAATATACAGGTACAAAGATAATTAGACCAGGAACAAAAGAGACCATATATTTTCATTCAAATCGCACAGAATTAGCTACAATACTCACGATACATTCAGAAGCTCTACGAGATAAAACAATCAATATAATGCTTCCTTATCCTCCTCAAAAAGACATATCTATTATGAAATACACTAATGCTTATGAATACAGTTTTATTAAAATTATGTGTGATAATAAATGTTATGCAACCTATTCTTCTCAATAAAAATATCACGGAATAAATAAAGAGAGCCATGTGTTGTTGCACATGGCTCTCTTTATTTATTTATTCTCTATTCATTTTTTCTTGAGTAAAATTCTTATTTTTCATGATTTCGAGTAGTAATGCATATCGATCTGAAATTTTATGATAATCCTCCCAAAAATCACTCATAGAAGGAGACGGAAAATTAACATTGTGTTCTTTAATCTTTTCTTGCAATACATAGATTGCACTCTTTTTTTTATTATTTTTTTGATTAGGATTAATACCTAACTGATGTAATAATTTTCCACGATCCAATAATGTTTCATCATTATACCAATAATTAATTAAACTATGCCAAAGATTATCGCCATTCTCAGTTAATACTTTTGGATCAACTTGTTTATCAAGAAGATATTGGATACATTTTTTTTGGCAAAGATGATTTCTAATAGCATAGTGTAAAAAATTTCCATCTTTAGTATATAATTCTTGTATATTTGCACCGTACTTCTCAAAAAGATTAACCATCTCAGTAGAGCAAGCATGCATTATATATTCATCAGATATACGTTCTCCCTTTTCAAGTAAAAAATTTGCAATTTCAACATCGTCTTCTCCAACAGCATGTGCCAGATGACGTTGCCGATAAGATGTAATATTTTTATCATCCTCCGTCCTACCATTATGCATACTAATCCACCAGTTTCTTTTTCCCAATTGAGACACTTTAAACATTGAACTTTTTGGAATTTTTACCAACATAGCAGCAACGGGAGATGTGATATACAAAGCGATGATCATTACCACAATCTTTTTTGTCATATATTCACCTTTAAAAATAAAATGCTACAATTACTCCCAAATATTGTAGGTAATATCCTATATTTATCAATTAATATAATTTTTATAATTAAAAGGATTTTTTATGAAACGCCCCACTATGCTAGCAAATATATTATTATTAAGCTCATATTCAGTTGCTATGGAACATTCTCTTGAAATAAAATTGTCTCGTAAAAACGCTTTTTGTAAGATACCTTTTGTTACTCTTCAAAATAAATTAGCACATCACGACATTGCTACAATAAACGATGTGTTACAGCCAGGCGATTCAAAAAAAATTAAGTTGCAACCGAGTAACGATTCCCTAAAATTAACGGTATTTATTGAGTTTTTAAAAACAGGAGAACTTACTTTGGAATTTGGCGAAGCTCTTCCAAACAATATATGTTTTACTCAAAAACAGAATTGCATTGATGTTACATATAATGGTGAACTTCGTGGAAGTTATGAGTGTAAATAGAAACAAAAACTTTTGATTTATTTATTATTAAATTGCGCTCGAGGAAACCCTTCAACACGTTCAGGGCGAGCGCGAAGAAAAGAAAAAAAGCCATGTATTTTTTACATGGCTTTTTTATAATTCTTACTACATTCATTTAAGAAGATGGCCGCGCCAACCGTAGCCTTGGCGAAGGTTGGCTGGGGCGGAAGGATTCGAACCTCCGATCACAGGACCAAAACCTGTTGCCTTACCGCTTGGCCACGCCCCAAAGAAATTATCAATTTTTATCGTTACTACTCTTCATCAGCTACTGAATGCGCGCCACCAAGATCCATAACATTGTTATATTCTTGGATAATACGCTCTTCAATCATATTACGAGTTTTAGAAATAATAGGATGCACAATATCACGAAATGTTCCATCTTTACGTTTACGTGATGGCATCGAGACGAACAAACCTTTTACTCCCTCGATAAGCTTAAGATCTTTAATAATAAGCTCATTGTCAAAGACGACTTGCACATACGCTTTTAGTTTTTCACCATCCGTCACCGGAAATACTTTAACTTCCGTTATTTCCATTGTTGTAATCCTTCAGGATAAGTATCGTTTTTTTGCTTCTTTACCGCTCGTATTTAATGTATAGCATTACATGTTTTTGTCAAATACAAACACATCTTTTTTATACATTTTTTATAAAATTATCCAATAAATCGTGCAACCCTTAATTTTGCTGAACGCGATGATGGATTTTTAGCTATTTCTTCTGCTGTTGGCACAACAACATGCTTGGTGATTATCTCCAGCTTTCCTTCTGCCTCTTTATCTTTAAAAAATTGTTTAACAATTCGATCCTCTAAGGAATGAAATGATATACACAGCAACAATCCATCAGGATTCAATACTTGCATTGCTCCCGACAAAAAACCGGTAATATTATTCAACTCATGATTAACATACATACGTAATGCTTGAAAAACTTTTGTCGCTGGGTGAATTTTTGAACGTCCCCGAGGAACAACTTTCTCAATAAGCATAGCCAATTCACGTGTTGTCTGAATCGGCTTTTTTTGTCGCGCTTCAATAATAGCTGCCACTATTTTTTTTGCATGAGACTCTTGTCCCAACTGCCAAAAAATTTCACACAACTTATCTTCAGGAGATTTATTAATAACTTGTTCAGCTGTTATTTGTTGATGTGCTGGTGACATTCTCATATCAAGCTCGGTGTCGCGAGAAAAAGAAAATCCAGCTCGTTCTTTGATATGCATCTGCGATGTACCAAAATCAGCTAGAATTCCATCAACTTTACCTATTTTTGCTTTTTGGAATAAACGATAGAGATGTGCAAAATTACCCCACAAGATTTGTAACCGATCTTGATACTGTGCTTCCAATTCTGGTGCGTACGTTTCGATTGAAGTTGCATCCCAATCAAGCGCCACAACCCGACACTTTGGTTGCTTATCTAAAATAGCTTTTGTATGTCCACCCGATCCGAATGTAACATCACAATATATTTTAGTAGGTTGAGGATTAAGATATTGTAAAACTTCATCAACCATCACGGTTTTATGATAAAAAAGGTCTGAATTTTCTTTGTGCATACTTATCTTTAATGCTGCTTATCTGTGTTCGTTTCCTTCGACAGGCTCAGGACGAACGGGAAAATAAATTTTTAAATCCGTTCGTGTTGAGCTTGTCGAAACATACGAACTCATTTAATTATGTGCGTGTTGTTAACTTTGAAACTAAATTATCAAGGCCAATAGCGCGCGAACCTTTTACCAAAATAGTAGGTTTTGAGGTAAGTTCAGTTTCAATTTTTTGTATTGCTTCTTGCCATGTGCTCACAATTTCAACCCGTAATCCTACAGGAGCTGTTTTTTTAACCCATGTCACCAAATTACCCACTAAAATAACTTTATTGAGTGATGGAACTTTCCGCAAGAAACGACCTACCTGCCTATGCCAAAATGGACTATTCACACCCAATCCAAGCATATCACCAAGAATAGCAATTTTTGGGGACTTTGTCTCTATTTGTTGAAAAGCAAGCAGTGCCGCCTTCATGCTTTCTGGATTGGCATTATAACAATCATTAATTAAGATACCATGACCATCATTCACCACACGCTCTTCAAAGCGCCCCGCAACAACACATGGCTTTTGTATCGCACAAATAATAATTTCATCAGAAACACCCAGCCAATGAGCCGCAGCGGTTGCAGTCAATACATTAAA
>DATAXH010000023.1:0-6321 GCA_036266775.1 Candidatus Babeliales bacterium
CTTGGTGGATATGGCGGTGGCATTAATCGAAAAAAGTGGCTTTTAGATTTTGAAAAAACAAACATCAAAATTTATTGATCACTGCAGCAATTTTATTTTTATTTCTTTTGTATCAAGTACACTCTCTCGAGTAATAATCGCGCTTCTTTTTTCTCTTTTTTAGAAGCCGATTGATTATGCATAATGTCCCAAGACAAAGCATAAGCTTGATCAGTCCAATCGAAAGCCTCTCTCAATTGAATTTCTATATATTTATTATGTGGTGAATGTGGCAAAAGTTGAGCCAAATCATCAATATGATATTCTGCTGCGATAAGTAATGATCGTGCTTCAAATAAATCGTCAACTATTTGTTCTTTATTATCCATTGCATACCCATCATGAACAAAACAAACTGATGCTAATAGAAACCATAATTTTGCTAACTTCATACTCATCCCTTTTGATAAAGATCTCTAAGGGGATGATAGCAACTGTCTTCTCATAAATCAATCTGTTGTCAGTTATAGTCCTTCAATCACCACAAATGCTGTTGCAAAATTTCGTGAATGGGATAAAGAACAGTGAATTTTTAAAAAATTGGTATTAATATCAAGATTGTCATGAATCAGTATGTATGGCAATTCATCTTTTTTAGTTATGGTTATGCGTGAACATAATGTTAAAAATGGAATTTTTTTATCTGGATATGCATATGATAAAGCTTTATATAAAGCTTCTCGCGCTGCAAAGCGAACAGCAAATCGTTCAGCACTTTTTTTATGATTACTAAGGCAGTAATCTATTTCGTCCTGCGAAAAAATACGAAGTAATTTTTTTTGTGAATATGTGTGCCAAGATGAAAAGCGCTCTATTTCGATACTATCTACGCCGATACCGAGTATCATTATATATTTTCTTTCTCAAGATACTGATCAAGCGAACGGTACATAATCGCCTCTTGAATATGTGCCGCATCAATTGTATCCTGCGCTGCCAAATCAGCAATAGTACGTGCAACTTTTAAAATCTTATGATATCCACGCATACTTAAATTAAGTTTATCAAAAGCTTTTCTAATAATTTCTTCTGCAGCAGATGTTAAGATACAATATTTTTCCACCTGATCAGCTGTCATAAAATTATTATAGGTTTGTGTATTACCAAATCTTTTTTCTTGCGTAGCGCGTGCAGTAACAACTTTTTCATATAACAAAGCACTACTTTGTTCGTCCTGAACGGCTTTAATAGAATCATATTCAATAGATTGCACCGGTACTTGTAGATCAATACGATCCAATAATGGCCCTGACAATTTGCTGATATACTTAACAATTTGTTGACGTGAACAGGTACATTGTCGTTTTTTATCACCAAAAAAACCACACGGACATGGATTGAGGGCAGCAACAAGTAAAAATGATGCAGGGAATGTAACATTCTGAGCCACACGTGATATCGAAACTGTTTTACTTTCTAGCGGTTGACGCAGGGCTTCTAATGTATCACGTTTAAATTCAGTCAATTCATCTAAAAACAAAATTCCGTTATGAGCAAGACTAATTTCTCCGGGTTGTGGATATGAACCACCACCCACAAGACCTGCCTGAGAAATTGTATGATGCGGACTGCGGAATGCGCGTTGCGTTAACAATGAACTGTTTGTTAATTTTCCGGTAATTGAATAAATTTTACTTGTTTCCAACAGTTCATCAAATGTCATGGGTGGCATAATTGATTGCAAACGTTTTGCAAGCATTGTTTTACCGGAACCAGGTGAACCTATAAACAAAATATTGTGCCGCCCTGCTGCAGCAATTTGTAATGCTCTTTTTGCCATCTGCTGACCTTTTACCTGAGAAAAATCAAGCATGTCATCGCGCTGAGCTGCTAAATATGTATCAAAATGATGCGTTGCAGGTTCAAGAGTTATTTCATGACGAAGATAAGCAATCAACTCAGTTAAATGACTGACGCCAATAACTTCCAGATTTTTAATTAATGCCGCTTCTTGCATATTTTCTTTGGGAACAATAATGCGCCGCTTGCCCAATCTGTGCGCATCAAATGCAATTGCTAATGCACCTTTAATAAATCTAATACTTCCATCAAGTGAAAGTTCGCCTAAAAACAGTGTTTCTTGTAAAAAATCATGTGGAATTTCTAATGATTGATTCGCAAGTAAAATACCGACAGCAATCGGCAAATCAAATAACGTTCCCTCTTTTTTTAAATCTGCTGGCGCCAAATTAACGGTGATACGTTTTGCAGGAAGTCGAAAACCTGCATTTTTTAAAGATGTTAAAATACGTTTGTTACTCTCTTTAATCGCAGTATCAGGTAATCCAACAATATAAAAGTTAACCAATCCAAACGAAAGATCTGCTTCCACTTCCACTAAATGAGCTTCAACGCCAACTGTTGTTGCAGAAAATATTTTTGCATGCATGTTAAAAATTTCTTATATGTAACAATTTAAAAAAAATAAAAACTTATTATTTAATAACATATATCATAAATCTTGATGATTGGAAATAGTTATACGATGCGCAACAAGAAATATGTTGCGTTTAATCAATTAATTGCAGTGGCAGTTTTTCTAAAAAAACGTACACTATAGCATAAATCACTATACTTCCCGATTTTTGAATTTTTTTCTTTTTTCCGCTCGCCCTGAGTATTTTTGTCCTCAAAAATGTATCGAAGGGTATGCGGAAATTAATAATAAGATAAACCCTTCGATACATTCTACTACGTTACACTTCGTAGAACACTCAGGGTGAGCGGATTGGGTAAATAGTTACTGTAAAAAAAAAGATCTCGTACTTAATTAATAAATGAACTATGAACAAAAAAATTATATTATTTCTAACCATTCTCCTCTCCCTACCACTCAACAGCGCCATCCTCATACAAGGTGATAAAAACGCACCAGAAGGACAAACTTTCTCATTTACGGTCAACAAAAATATTTTGAGCAGCTCTGGTAATTTTTATGAATCAGCAAATGAAATCTTAACTGTAGATCAACAGTTTACACTTTCGCGATTAGTACGCGGAGCAATTGCATTTACACCACTCATGCCACAATTAGTAAACCTTAACGGCCAACCTGAAACAGAAAATCCTCTCTTTGGTGATAAAATCATCCAATTAGGCATGCTGGAAACTGAAGATGGTTTTGTTATGCGTGACATGCCTGTTGTTGTGTCAGAAAGCAGACCTTCTACAGTATATCTTTTTGAGAACATCAATCAGTTTGATAACAGTTTTATCGTAACTCCTCCAACAGGCGATGTGCATGATGCAAATGGCAATATATCACCCGGCATTGTAAATCTTACTACCGATATTACCAATCATGTTTTTGCTGCCGTCAAACCAAATGGTGGTGAATTTGGACAAGATAATAGTGGTATAGCATTATTGATACGTGGTTTTATGGATGTTACTAACAAAGAAGATGAATCAACAAAAAAAATGCGAATTTTTAGCGAGCTTAATGCAAATAATGGTTCAATTATTGCTCCACAGGCATTACGTCTTGATCCAACTTCTAACGCATTGTTTATTAACAATCCACTCAGTAACATTATTCAAAATCATGCCATCATGCATTGGGATGCGAGTTTACAACGTCTGTATGTCGGATTATCAGTCACCGCAAATAGTGGTGCTACTGATGGTGCGCGTTCTGTTGTTGCAATACAATTTATAAAAGATGGCGCAATCGCCTTACAAACGATCGCACCTGATACAGCATTTGCACCAGGCAACACGGATGAAATTATTGGTGTTATCGGCGCTGGCCAACAACTTACGGTCAACGCACTTTCTACCATGTACACAAGCACAGCGCTACATTATTTGATTGTTGCTGGAGATAACGGAAATTCAGTTACTAATTCAGTATTTGCATTGCCACTCGTTAACACTGGTGATGCGCAAGGAACAATTGCAGCAAAAAATGCACTGCCAGAAAATGTGTTTAGAGATGTAAATGTTCCTCGTTTAATTGGACGCACAATCAGTCAATCTGCAACAACTCCTGATGAGATGACATTTGCCACTGATGTTGCTGCACAAATTGGAGGCGGTCCATTGAACACAGGTCCTATCATTAATATTATTGTACGCAATGATACGGTGTTTGCTTTTGTTGGTGAAAATAGTCCAGGAGTGTATTCTTCCCAAGCAATTTTTGATGTTTCGGGAAAAATTATTGCATGGACGCAATGGCAACGCGCAACAGGAACAACGGACAATATTTTTGGCGCTGCGCTTGCTGCATTTGATGGTACTTTTATTTTGGCTTCAGGATCAGATGCAGATAACGTCAGTACAATTAAAAAAACAATCTGGTCTGATGGGTCGCCAGAAAGTTTACAACCACTTACACATATTTTAGATACAGTATTCCCTACAAGTGGTGTGCAAGGATTACAAACATTTTTACCAAATACACCAGGACTGCATAATATTGCATTACTCGCTGCAGGAAGCATTGGCACCGTTGTACTCGCGCAAACAGGATTACTTAACTCCACAACTAACATTATTACACCAACTTTAGGACCTGATTTTAATAATATGATCAGTTTTGATAATGGAACTATCACAACTGATGTTAATGCAAAAACAGTGATCATTGCTGGCGGGGCATTAGATAATATTGGTCCTATTACAGCGCTGGAAATTGCAGCAACCGCAACCAATGGCTGGCTTTTTGTTGGAGGATCAGATGGGCTCGCGGTGCTCACGCATCCAGATGGAACAGGATGGGATTCAACCACACAACTCAGTGATAATTTAACTGGTTTGAATAACGGAATGCTCTTTAAAAATATTGGCAATTATAGTTTCGTCAAAAAACTGATCAGTGATAATAATTTTTTATATGTTATCGCACACGATAGAGTTGATCGCATCAATCTTACCACATCTGATTTTGGTACCAACACTCTTGATATTACTACAATAGCAGTGATCGGGACTGATGGGGTTTCACTTCGTGGAGGGTTTCTGGATGGAATATTCTCACAAGCCTGTGGAATAATCGCAACAACAGATAATTTACTCCGCATTGGTGACAATAAAGACGTTCGCACTATTACCGATGAATCTGATGCCCAATGGCAACTCATTAACATTCCAGAAAATGCAGGAGCTCCAACAGCGCTGTATGCGGTAACACAAACCAATCGTATGCAAGATATTACTAAAAATAGTGGTGGACAATTTTATGTTCTCACTGCAAATGTTGGCCTTAATCAATCACGTATTAATAGATTTGCGGTACAACCGCTTGGTGCAACTGAACCAATGAACTCTACAACTATACAACCATTTGATGATCTTTTTGTGAAAAACATTCCGTCATTTTTACTTTCTTTTGGAGAATTTAGAAGCAATTTTGCCACTGATGGTGCGCTTTATTTTGCAACACGCAACAAAAATGTTTTCATCCCACCAATTGCACTCTTAACACCTTCTATTCCAGAACCACGCGTTGGTGTTGCAGGAGTTGGTGACCGCAGTTCATTACTGAATATTAATTTTGAACAAGGAACAGAAATCAATTATTTTAATCGCAGTCAAGCTTCAGGAAGTTGGATTGCTGCAGGAAATTTTAACACGCAAGTTTTAGAATAAACCCAAGCGAAGATTCTTTCGAGCGCTCGAAGAAATCCTTCAACAGTTCAGGACGAGCGCGAAAAAAGGCACTTATTATGATATGCAAAAATAAAATAATACTCTCAATACTCGCCCTCAGCAGTAATACTGCGTGGGCGATGAACATTGTTAACTCCATGTGGCCATATGACACATCAATCCGTCCAACCTTTAATAATGAACGGAGATGGCAATTGGCGTTCTACGGTGAAGGCGGCTATCACAACGCTCATGGGTTTAATAATGATGGAGAATCTGTTAATCCATTACAAATCTGGAACAAACAACAAAATGCGCTTGCCATGTTAGAAGGTTTTCCCAAAGAAAATCCCATTTCTCAGTTGCGAGCAGAACTGCTTGATTCTGACAATGGAGTTCGTGGAAGATTTAATGTGTGTGGCACATTTCAAATGCCATATAATCTTGCATTTGCTGCACGCTTCTTTTTTGCAGAAGATTGGTCATTGGGATTGTATTTACCTGCATTTAAAATGAGATTGAAAGATGTTCATTTTCAAGATCTTACACCAAATGTTGATAACTTAGATAAACTTGTTCATCGCTTACTTACTGATAATTTAGCAGAAAATGTACAGCAACTTGGTGATTTATGTATCGGAGATTGGACACGTTCGGGCGTTGGTGATCTTGTTGTATTACTTGACTGGT
>DATAXH010000024.1:0-2325 GCA_036266775.1 Candidatus Babeliales bacterium
CCCTTATTTTTACCTTAATCAAGCAATGCAAGAATTTGGCCTCAAAAAAATTGATCTGAGTGACCTTGAACCCGGTCATGCGACAAATGCGATAGCGCATATCTATGATGATGTCACAAAATTAGTATATCCTTTGGAAACTAACCATTATTATACATTTGGATGGTCCGGACTTTTAAGCCCTACTTCCCGCTATGCTGATGCAGTCAAATTACTTGAGCAACTTACTGATGAATTAGAAGAAAAATATTGGAAACGGGGCATTTTTCCAAAAATTCGTCTTGTTGGATATAGCCATGGAGGTAATGTATGTCTGAACGTTGCTGCGGCACGTCAAAATGTCTATCCCCATTCTCCTATTTCTATTGATGAGCTTATTTTAGTGGGTGTTCCTATTCAAACAGAGACCGATTATTTGGCAAGTGATCCAATATTTAAAAAGATTTATCACTTTTTCTCACAAAAAGATCGCATTCAGCGAATAGATTTTTTCTCATTTAATCGCGTATTTTCACGCCGTTATTTCCGAAACAGTAATAATTTTAAAGTACCAAAAAAATTGATGCAAATCGATATGAAGTTCATCCGAACTGCACAAACAAAACATGATCATCCTCAAAAACAGGCTGCTCGTCTTAATTTTAATAATCCAAGCATTATTTCAGGTAGGTCTCATTTACTCCGCGATTCCTCGCCAGGCCATCTTGAATTTTGGTTTTTTGGTTGGTCTCCAAAATATTATCGTGAAAGTTTTGTCATTCATCCACTTCCTGCTTTTGTATTTATTCCCTATATCTTGTATTTTATTAGAGAAATACGAGATGAAATTGTAACTCCCTATCCTATCATTGTAGATATCCGTCCCGAATTTGAAATGATGTTTATCAAACAAAGAAAACATGCTCATTTTACCCATATTTTCCCGTTTTTATCACATGAAGAAATGGATAAACTTATTTTTGTTGCAAACCAAGCTGCTGTTGATAGTTCATTTGAAGATGAATATCAAGAACACGTGCAAGTTGCATTTGAAAAAGCAAAAGAATATTACAGCATTTATGATGATCGCAAATCACGTAGTGGATCTTATCGCCGTAATCGCCGTATGCGTAAGCGTAATTTGACGGATATACAAGAAGAGTAATTCTTATTATGCGCATTCCAACGCAGCAAGACGTTTTTCAAAATTTTCTGCTAATGCTTTCATAAACGCTTGTTGTTTTTGCAATTCATTCAACAACAATACGGGCAACACCTGATATTGCACAGTATACGGTTGACCATGTTCATCATAAATCACCATCTCAGGAAATATTTCCGCAACTTCTTCAGCAATTAATCCATACTGTTGCCGTGATGATGCATCATTGTTATATACAAAAGCAATCGGACGCAATTGATATAAACGAAGAGAAACATCATCTATATCTGTAATCTCATGTTTAAAACGTAATGATGATGAAATTGTTCCTAATTGTCCGTTTGCATCAACAAAAACAGGAATTGCAGGAAGACCAGTTGTTGTGCCATTAATACCTGCAACAAAAATAGCATTTTGTGCATCAAGATCACCAATACGAATAATGCTATTATCGCCAGCAACTCCTGCGTTGCCAATCGTAATATTATAACTTTCATCACCATTAAAATGAGTTGCTGCAGAACTACCAATCGCAATATTATTAATTCCAGCAGGAGCATTTGCTAACGCTGCTGAACCGATTGCAATATTATTAACACCCGTTGTATTAAACAACATTGCACTATCTCCAACAGCAATATTTTGACTGCCTATTGTATTAGAAAACAAAGTTCCTGTTCCAACTGCTGTGTTAAAATTTCCCGTGCTGTTGTTTTCCATCGTAAAACTACCAACAGCTGTATTATAGTTACCCTCACTGTTGGTAAGTAGTGCTTGATATCCCATTGCTACATTGGCAGTACCTGATGTATTTGAATACATTACTCCATAACCAACTGCTGCATTGTGTGCACCTGTCATTTCAAAATTTCCTGCATATTCACCTAAAAAGACGTTATCTGTACCAAAATTATGCAAAAACCACACACCATTTTTTATGATATTACCAGTACAACGATCAGTAGATGTAGGCATATTAATGTCGCATCCAACAGTTACATCACAACCAACGCTTAACGCTCCAACAGTTTCATCACCGGCTGACAAATGAGCAACACATAAATTATCAATGCAACTGACAGCAAAATCAGTTACAGATAACGTACCATCAATCGTTACATTATCTTTGAATTGTGCTGATTTACCTACTTTTAAAGTTCCGCTTGTATTGATACCTTGTTTGG
>DATAXH010000025.1:0-11734 GCA_036266775.1 Candidatus Babeliales bacterium
TTGCCATGAAAGCCTTAATTTAGTAATCCGCTCGCCCTGCCGTGCCCGACGACCGTGTCCTCCGAAGCTTTATGCGAAGGAGGAAGCCTTGTGCGAAGTCTGGGAGTGTTTTTGCAAAGCAAAAATGTATCGAAGGGTTAAGCGGAAGATTAATAATTTTAATTTTAAGATAAGTTCTTATTTATCCCAAATTCGTGTAGACGTTTTCTACATCATCATGATCTTGGAGTGTGGATAAAAATGTAAGTGCTTTTTCAGATTTATCTTCTGGTAATGATACCGTAGTTTTTGCAACCCACTCAAGAGCGGCATTTTCTATTTTTAAACCTGCTTTTTCTACTGCATTTTTGACTGCTTCAAGGGATTTGATATCGCAATATATCGTGATGTTTTCACCATCAATGTGAATGTCTTTGATATCATAATCGATAAGTTGTTCTAAAAGTTCATCTTCAGTTTTTTTGCCGATTGCGTTAACAACACCTTGCTTTTCAAACATCCATGCAACCGTGCCAGTTTCACCGAGTGTCCCACTGTTTTCAGAAAACAGGCGACGGAATTCTGCTACGGTACGATTTTTATTATCAGTAATGACATCAACCATTACTGCAATTCCATTGGGACCGTAACCTTCATACACACATTCTTCATAAGATTGACCAGGCAGTTCACCCGTACCTTTTTTGATAGCGCGCATTGTATTATCGATGGGCATGTTTGCTTCACGTGCTTTTTCCATGAGGAGACGCAAGCGTGGATTGCCATCAGGATTGCCGCCACCTTCACGCGCTGCGATTGTAATTTCTTTAATGAGTTTGGTAAAAACTTTGGCTCTTTTACTGTCTTCTTTAGCTTTTTTATGCTTAATATTGGCCCATTTACTATGACCTGCCATGGCTTGTGGCTCCCGATTTGATAAAACGTTCTATTTTAAATATAAGTTATCTTTATTTTACTGTTAATTTGATTGCCTGTCTAACAGGATAGTTCTTTTTGTAGTATATGGTAAAATTAAAGGGAATATTTAGTTTATAGAATGATAATTATTGAGGAATTTATGCAGCTTATAGCCGATAAAATTAGTCTTGAAGAACTTAAAAAAATGTCAGAGAAAATGCACAAGAATATTGTAAAAGCTGTGGTTGATCTTGAAAAAGGTGTCATGGTGGTAGATGCGGATATGCATGTAGATGAGGAGGTTTTGTTATTGGAAGAAGAATCACGACAGGAAGATTTGTGGGGTATAAATATTCATCCTTATAATTCACGCGACGAATGGATTGAATTTGATTCTATGATTAATTTACGACCGTCTTTTGGTAATAGAACGCGTGGTGTCGATGATCCTGTTATTCAAGAAAAGATTAAAAAACTAGTGAATAAGTTAGTGGCCACATGATTATACATACTACTCTTGTTGGAGAACGTTGGAATCAACGTTCAACTATTGAACAAATGGCAAATATTGGTTGTGATGTTGACAGAGCAATTCGTTGGCGTAATAAAGGTGAACTTGTTAATAGTCGTAATGCTTTTGAAAGAGCCCTTGAACTTTTGCAATTTACCATTGCTGATCCAAAAAATAGAAAGAAATTAAAAGAGCTTTGTCGCCTTAAAGAAGTGCTTGTAGATTATTTTGCGTATGATAATGAATATGTTTCTACAGATGAATGGTTTCAAGACTATTTTTTTAATTTTAATTATATGTATGCATTACAAAAGGGGAAATAAAATTCCCCTTTTTTTAATTTACTGATGCTTTTTAGATATTTGATATTCGTTATAAATCCAGCGAGCTAATGAATCAAGTATTGTTGGAATTTTATAATCATTACTGCATTCATATCCTACTGTTTCTACAGTAAAATTTTTTGGAAGAAAATTTCGTAGGACTGCATCTTGATAACCAATAAAAGGTTGGCTTGATATTGCTAGAATTGATCCTGCTTGTGGGTTGTATAATGTGATCCATTCTACAATGGTATCATGTGTATTTGGTCTTCTTTGCGAATCATTTTCCGTTTGTTGCATTGGAGTCTCAACAAAATTAATAGCGATGTTATTCCATTCACTTGGGAGATCTGCTTGATCAAAAATCATTTTAATCATTTCTGTTTCAGTGGTAGGTAGTGCGCCATTTAATTGCCAACTTTGTTTACATGACAATGCTGTGGATGTTGTATCCAGTAATATTTCTAGACTTTCGATAGTTTTATCAAGTGGGCGTTGACCAGCAAGAATATTAATAGAATCAAAACGAACTCCATTGTTCCATAATGTTATAAGATAAGCGAGACGATTGCGTATACTTTGTATTGTTGATCCAAGAAGCACAACATGATTGTACTGTTGCTGTGCAGGCTTAATTTCTTGTATTAATTCAAGATCTGTAAATAATTTTGATGGATTTTTATGGTGTAAGATAAAAACAGTTTCATTTTCCCAACGTTCTTTATTTGCAGGACGTAACCAATGTTTTTGTGTTTCGGTAACAATGTTTTCTAAGGTTCCATTATGTTCGATGCCTGTAGTTTTTAAAATGTTTAAAAGAGTTGATGTTGGTCGATAATGTTCATCTATAATGAATGATGATAATTTGTTTTTCATTTCATTTTCCATTCCATTGCAATAAGGCTGCATGATTATGCTTAATGCTATGGTAAAGATGACACAATGATTCATTTAATTTCTATAAATATTAAAAGTTTTATATCGCCTGCTGTCCCAAGAATCTTTTAATCAGCTGAGGTAAAATGTGCGCTGGAATCTGTCTGCCGCGTGCTGTTTTTTCAAGATAACCTTTGCGTAATAAATATGGCTCATAGGCCATCTCAATAGTATCGGCATCTTCACCAACAAGTGATGCAAGTGTATCAAGGCCAACGGGGCCCCCATTGAAATTGCACACAATCTTTTGCAAAATCATCGTATCAACAGTTGTCAGACCATCATGATCAATTCCTAAAAATTTAAGTGCTTCTTCAACAAACTGTCTATCAACATCTGTGTTGCGTACTTGTGCCAAATCACGTACGCGGCGCACTATTTTTTTTGCAATTCGCGGTGTTCCGCGTGAACATGCACCGATCATGAGTGCAGCATCAGGAGTAATAGAAAGTTTCAGAAATTGTGCGCTTTGTAAAACAATATCACGTAACTCAGTGTCATTATAAAAATCAAGACGTTCGGTGATCCCAAAACGGCTGCGCAGTGGTGCAGAGATAATTCCACTTTTGGTGGTTGCACCAACAAGGGTGAAGGGGTGAATGGGCAGACTGACGGATTTTGCACCAGCGCCTTGACCAATGATCACATCAACGCGGTACTGTTCCATGGCGCTGTATAAGACTTCTTCAACACTTGCAGGCATGCGATGAATTTCATCAATAAAAAAAATATCGCGCGGTTGTAAGCTGGACAGTATTCCCACCAAATCACCCGTGCGTTCGATCATAGGACCACTGCACAATTTGATATTAACATTCATGACTTGTGCCATAATCATAGAAAGTGTTGTTTTACCAAGTCCAGGTGGGCCAAATAGCAGCAGATGATCAAGTGGTTCATTACGCATTTTTGCTGCTTGCGTGTAGATTGATAATTTTTCTTTGAGCTCTTTTTGTCCAATATAGTCATCAAATGTTTGGGGAGAAAAATCATGGGAACGTTCTTCTGGTGTTTCGCCTAAATCAAGAACAAGAGGTGTTTTTTGCATAAAATGCCTTAAGGTGCGTTCGTTTCCTTCGACAAGCTCAGGACGAACGGGATAGTGTTTTTTTATTTCCGTTCGTGGTGAGCCTGTCGAACCATACGAACGATGTTATCTGCAGTGTATCACAATATTTTGAAATATCCCCAAACTTGCGATAGTAATCCATAAATTACACAATCCATAACTCATGAGTGGGAGCGGAATACCAACAACCGGAAGCATACCTAAAACCATACCAATATTGATAATTGTCGCTAAAAGAATGTGTAAGATAAGTCCAATGGCAAAAATCTGCGCATACATATCTTTTAATGTTGTGATCAAAAAAAAGGAGCGCAGAAAAAGCAATAAATAACAGAGTATAATAAATAATGCTCCCGCAAGACCTAATTCTTCACAAAGCACCGCAAAAATACAATCAGTTCTGCTTTCTGGTAAAAAACGAAGTCTATTTTGTGTTCCATTACATAATCCTTTTCCAAACAGCCCTCCCGAGCCAATCGCAATGCTTGCTTGTTCAATTTGATATCCTTCTTTTTTTTGATCACCTTGTCCTAAAAAAACGATAATACGATTTTTTTGATAATCCCGTAGTACAAAAGACCATATTGCAGGTGCTGCAATGAGCGTTATGAGTAATCCATATACAAAGAATTTTTTAGGTAATCCAGCAATCCAACAGAGAATAAGTCCCGAAAAAATAATAATGAGCGCAGTCCCTAAATCTGGTTGCTTGAGAATCAATATAAAGCTGATAGCGAGCATCGTGAGGAGTGGTGCAAATGTATGGAATGTATGAATAACAATTTTTTTTTTCATATGTAAGTAATTGACCATGTATGCAGGAAACAATAATTTTGTTAATTCAGATGGTTGAAATTTAAAGAAAAAGAGATTTATCCAACGTTTTGCTCCCATACCAATAGATCCCTTGATAAGTGTAAATACCAAAAGGGCGATAATGATAAAATAGGCAACAGATCCCCATCGCATAATCGTTCTATAATCAGGAATTAAGCATAAAAAATAGATAATAATACCGCTGCAGATACCAAGACATTGCTTGATAAAAAAATAAGAAAAAGGTTGTTCGGAACTGTAGGTTGCACTGAATATAAATAATAATCCGCATGCTGCAAGAAGAAGCATGAGGATACATGTTACAAAATCAAAAGAGCGGACAGCTGTGTTGTATCTAATATTCATAAACTTAAATTCCCCACCAAATATCTGATGGGGATTAGTATATCATGATTAAAAACTTTTAATGTTAAAAGTAAGTTATTTTGTGAATATCCTTTGTATGAGATTATAAATAAGAGCGATAAAGAAAAATATGAAAAATGCGAGTGCGGTGTGGGTTATAATTCCCATAGCAATTGCTTGTGGTGTTACTTTAATAAAAGATTTGAGGTAATCAAGCTTTGGTAGCATATGAATGGTGCCAATAAATTTGAGTGTTTGCTCTGGCCAGTATTTGAGAATGAAAGCGAAAATAGCATATATTATGCATACACTTGCCGCGCCAGCAAGACCAAAACTTGGAGCATTGATTTTCATAATGATCTCTTTTTTATAGGATTGAATATTTATTTTTACTTTTATTGTAGAAAAACAAGAGATTAAAAAACAACAAAAAAAGGCTCACGTAATTGTGAGCCTTGTATAATATATACGGGATTATGAAAATTTATTCAGGTTTTGGTAAGAGTTGTGTACGTTTTCCTTGGGGTATTACACCATTTTCGTCAAACATATATACAGGAGTACAAGATTTTTTTTGAACTATATTGTTGTACACATATTCATAATAGATTGCATTGATATACCCAATTAATTCTTGCATTTTTGTTTCTAATTTTTGTAATAAAGTTTCTTCTTCTTCTTCAGTTAGATTTTTTTTACGATTTATTTTATCTTCAACTTTTTCACTATATTCTTGTAAAATTTGCATTGTATTAACAGCTAATTGTTGAGAAGATAAAATCATTTCTTCATGCGTTTCAATATACTGTGCGCATTTTATGAACGACTTACTTGGTTGTCCATCTTTAAGAAGAGCAAAAAAATTAGCCCATGCTAGCTGTAATTCATCGTCTAAGGTATTATTTACTTCTTGTGACCAAGGTTCAGCGTTTTTGTTAATCTTTGGAGTTAGTTTTGCAAATGCAGTAGGCGTTTGCACGCACGTAACTGTTTGGGTTAAAAACAGGGCAGATGTAAGAACAAGTGAATTAAAATGTTTGTTCATCGTGAAACCTTCTTTTATTGTTGAATGAATTCCGCTTGAGTATATAATTTTGTCGTTTCTAATGCATGTGAAAATATATTTTGTGCATCAGGCAATAATGTTTTGTGTTCTTCCGGTAATACATCATACATACCAAACATTGTCATTGCGTATTGTTTATCGGATGTAGGAGACATAATAAGATGATGTATGACTGCATAATATTGTTTATATATTTCTGATCCAACAGTAATAATTTGTGCTGCATTATCATATGTTTCATTAAAAGTATCTGCCAAATTTTCAGTAAGAGTGATTAATTGAGGAGTACTATGTAAGAGCATATTAAACGTAATAAGTGATTTATTATTTTCATTTTCTGATGTTATTTCGATTGGCAAATCACCTTTACTTATGCCATCATAAGCCCCTGAAATACTTGCAAGATATTGAGCGGATTGTCCAATTATATCACGAGATTTTTTAAGTTGTTCCGTAGTTGTATTGATCTTTTCATCAGCCCATGCGCGTAGTTCTATCTGAGCATTTTGTTGAATGCTTTCTAAAGCTGCTTGAACTGTTGGCATTTCGGATAGATTTAACTGTTTTTGACACGTATTATACATTTCCATATAAATAGTTCGCGCACCAGTTATGTATGAGAGACGGTCTAAAAGCGTTTTGAGCATCACAAGATCGTCAGTGATTTCTTTATAATCTGTGTAGTTGGCAATTTTTACTCGGATAGATTGATTTAATCGTAAGAGTGGGCTGTTAAATTGTCTTATTTTTGATTCGATAATTGAGATAACATTTGAAAGGTACAAAAAGTTTGCGGTAAATCGTAATTCTTCTGGTGTCATGGCATTGAGATATGTTGTTTGCCATGTTTTGAGGTGTTCAGTAGAGGCGGTTATAAAAATTGAAGCTAATGTGACAGATACTAAAAAAAATATGCGAATAGATTTCATATATCTCTCCTGTAAAAAAGTGGTCGGGGTGGCCAGACTCGAACTGACAACCCCTCGCTCCCAAAGCGAGTGCGCTACCAATTGCGCCACACCCCGAATATTTCAAATTATTTTAAATACAGAGATAATGTATATCTTTTTTTATTGATCTGCAAGTTTTTTAAGCTGATTTCATCAGCTATTTTTTGACTTTTTCTGGCTTAGTCCTCCTTCGCTGAAGCTTCGGCGGACAACCTACGCTTTAGTATCAAACTTTTTATTTGATTCTTAGCCAATCCTTTAAAGAGCTGGCCGCGCCAACCGTAGCCTTGGCGTAGGTTGGGGTGAACGGTGGGGATCGAACCCACGACCACCAGAGCCACAACCTGGTGCTCTACCGACTGAGCTACGTTCACCATATCAAACTAGGTCTAAGTATAAGGTTTTATAGATAAAAATCAAAAAAACCTTATACGTAATTTCCACCCCCTGGTTGGCTAAAATATGATTATTTGCTATTATAATAATAAGTATTAATAATATGGAGGTAGTTTTAAGCAATTGCAATTCTATCTGCGAGGTAAAAAGGTATGAAAAAAGAGTTTAAAGCAGCAGTAAAGTCTCATTGGATCAATGTTTTTGGTGCCCGAGAGCACAATCTTAAAAATATTGACGTGAGCGTTCCCAAAAATAAGTTTACCGTTATTACTGGGCCTTCTGGATCCGGTAAAAGTTCTTTGGCGCTCGATATTCTCTTTGCTGAGGGTAAACGGCGTTATGTAGAGTCACTTTCTGCATATGCCCGTCAATTTTTGGGTATTAGTAAAAAACCAGAAGTTGATCGTATTGATGGACTTTGCCCGGCAATTGCTATCGAACAAAAGACTGTTGGGTCTAATCCTCGTTCTACTGTAGGTACAATTACTGAAATTTATGATTATTTCCGAATTCTCTTTGCGCGTATTGGTAAACTGTTTTGTCCCAATTGTCACTTAGAAATTAGAGCTGAATCTGTTGAAGCGATTTGTCAGATGCTGCATAGAGAGTTTAATCATAAAACAGTCTCTGTGCTTGCCCCTCTTGTGCATGAACAGAAAGGTGAATTTCTTCATGAGCTTATTGCGTTATTTGATAAGGGTTATTATCGCTTCAAAATAGATGGTGAGCGTTATAAATTCAGATCTCATGATGAGATTAAAGCGCTTAAATTAAAAAAAAGTTATAAACATTCGATTGATGTTATTGTTGATGCGCTTGAAGTGAACAATGAAGATAGTGCTCGTTTACAAGAAGCTGTTGAGACAGCATTTAAGCTTGCTCATGGCACATGTAAGATTCTTGTAGGGGAACGTGAATATCTTTATTCATCTCAACGCATGTGTATTGCATGTTCGCAATCTATTCCTGAATTAGAACCCCGTTGTTTTTCCTTTAATTCTCCCATTGGCGCATGTAAAGGATGTGAAGGTCTTGGTACTGTCAATGAATGGCCATGGAGCGATGGGGACAAAGATTCTTGGAAAGCGGAATATCCACAATTTTTTGGTGACAAATATGCAACCGTAAAAACGTGTAAAGAATGTCATGGCAAACGTCTTAATAAATATGCCCTTTCTGTATTTGTGGGTGGTAAAGATATTTATGATTTGAGTAACTTATCAATTAAACAATTGATACAGTTTTTTAATCAATTGGTGTTGACACCAACTGAACTTGAAATTGCACAAGGCTTGATCCGTGAAATTAAAAATAGACTGACGTTTATTAATGATGTTGGATTGTCGTATTTGACGTTGCATCGCACTGCGCGAACATTATCAGGTGGTGAAGGGCAGCGTATTCGTCTTGCAACACAAATTGGTTCGGCATTAAGTGGTGTTTTATATATTCTTGATGAACCGAGCATTGGTTTACATCAACGTGATAATGATCGTTTAATTGAGACACTTAAAAAATTACGTGATCAGGATAATACGGTGGTGGTTGTTGAACATGATATGGATACAATTAAATCTGCTGATTATGTGATTGATATGGGACCTGCAGCAGGTATGCTTGGTGGTGCAATTACTGCAGTTGGAACACCGACCGATTTAGCAAAAAATAAAAATTCATTAACAGGTGCTTATTTAAGCGGTAAAAGAGGTATAACTATTCCTAAAAACCTAAGAAAACCTCAAGATTTTCTGGTTCTTGAGCACGCATCAAAGCATAATTTAAAAGATATTACATTGCGTATGCCGCTTGGTGTGCTATGTGGTGTTTCTGGTGTATCTGGTTCCGGTAAAAGTACGCTGATTATGGATGAGCTTGTATCAGCATTGAAACGTGAGTTTGGTGGTGGGTACAAACGTGTTCATACACAAAGTAAAATTGACGCGGTTAATTTGGTTGGTGCTGAGTCTCTAGAAAATCTGGTCGTCATTGATCAAAGTCCCATTGGACGTACGCCGCGATCTAATCCTGCAACATATCTTGGTATTTTTGATGAAATCAGAGCATTATTTGCATCATTGCCAGAAAGTAATGCGCGTGGGTATAGCATGGGAAGATTCAGTTTTAATGTGCCACAAGGCCGATGTTCTGAATGCCGTGGTGATGGTGTTATTAAAGTAGAAATGCATTTCTTGCCTGAAGTTGTTATGATCTGTAAAGCGTGTGATGGTACGCGTTATAATAGTGAAACGTTGGCAATTACATATAAAGGTAAATCGATTGCTGATGTGCTCAATATGACAGTGCATGAAGCATTGCAATTTTTTGCACATCATAAAACTATTGCAAAACGTTTGCAGTTGTTGTGTGATGTTGGTCTTGATTATCTTGCATTGGGTCAACCATCCACAACGTTATCGGGTGGTGAAGCGCAACGTATTAAATTAGTTGATGAGTTAGCAAAACGTGAACAACATACATTATATATTTTAGACGAGCCGACAACTGGTTTGCATAACAGTGATATTGAAAAATTATTACAAGTTCTTAATCGTCTTGTTGATAAAAATAACTCTATGATTTTAATTGAGCATAATCTTGATGTGCTTAAAACGGTTGATTATTTGATTGATTTAGGCCCTGAAGGTGGCGATGGTGGTGGTCAGATTATTGCACAAGGTACACCGGCACAGGTTGCACAATCTGTTGCAAGTTATACGGGAAAATATTTGAGATCTTATTTTGCGTTGATCCCTCGATACATTTTTGAAGACAAAAACACTCGGGACGAGCGGAAGAAAAAGAGTGTATAATCCCCCCGCTCGCCCTGAGTGTTCTACGAAGTGTAACGTAGTAGAATGTATCGAAGGGTTGAGCAATTTATTAGTTTTGTTAATCTTGAACAATGTTTAGTTTTTTACGGAGTTTTTCATGAAGTTTTCAAATATATCCTTAACATTTTTAATTTTTGTTTCATCAACATTATGTACGCATGAATTAATGTTTACGCACAAAGAAATTAATGAGCAAGCACTTATTATAGAAAAAAAAATGACGCGTGATAGATATATAGTCTATGGGTTAACAGCATTGAGTTTGGCTCAGCAAATGTATCCATGGATTGCTATGTATCAAAAGGGAAAAGCAGTATCTGAAACCAACGCAGCTGAACAACTTTCTATGCTTCAATCAATCAAAGCAGCTTTTAATCATCTTTTGTATACCAAAGAAGGTTGGATTTCATTAGTACAAGCAGGCGTGAGTCTTGGGGGCGGTATTGTTATTTCAAATATATGCAATACGTTCATTCATCCTGATACATTACGCTGGTATGTTCATTCACATGCTCCCTATGTATTGACGCTTACCATGATGAAACAACAAATAGTTGTTTTGCAAGATGATACTTGTGAGGCAGATCAAAAATTAGAGGCTCAAAAACTTTTACATTTATTGTATGATCGCTTGGTACAGCAAAGTAGATTGATGTGTGCGTATATGACATACAAAACAAAACAACTTGATGATGAAGAAAAAGAAGTTGCGCAGCGGACTTTGCATATTCTCATTGATGTGCAAAATAATTATTTATTTGGTATTGCTCAGCAATTAAAAGCTACAGTTGTTGATTATCAAGAACTTGAAAAAATGTTATGTAAGTATCAAAAAGATAGTAATTCTCATGTCAATCATTTTGCAGTGATAGAAGGTGAAACGATAGAAGAGCGGTATGTTGTTAAGCAACGAGTAAAAAGATCTTTATAAAATTTTATTATAATTTTAATTTAGCGGTATAATTGAGTACGTTTAACTCAATTGTACCGCTTTTTAATGATAGGAGCTTGTAGATGAATGCAATAAAAAGAAGTGTGATGTTCTTATTTGTTGTTGTTATTGTGCCATTGTGTGCAATGGAAAATAAGAAAGACAATGTGATAAGTGATGCAGATCTTTTGGCGAGAAAAAAAGCATTTGGATTAGCATGGATAAATCGACAAACATGGAAGGTTGAATATTTAAATTACCCAAAAGGTTCAAATATTAGAATAGATGTAAAAAAATTGAATGAAGAGTTAGGATTAGAAGAAGCAGTCACTGAATGTAGGGATTATGATCAGTTTATAGTACCGGAAGGGATGCCAGCAGAATTTATTCACAAAACAGTTATTCCTAAGCGTATCTCTGATTTTGAAGTAGACATGATTCAGTAAAGAGAAAAAATATCATAATTTTTGAATTTAACGATATACTTGAGGGATACATTGATAAAATGTTTGTTAACCTCAGGTATATTGTTTTTTAATGGTTGAAGTTTTTTTGGGGAATATAATGAAAACTAGTATAGTTGCTTTATTGATGGTGAGCGTTGTGCCATTATGTACGATGGAAAAGAAACAACCAAGTTAT
>DATAXH010000026.1:0-4159 GCA_036266775.1 Candidatus Babeliales bacterium
ATGCAAGTTACGTATACTGAAGACTTTATTGTTCTTGAATCAGTCAACCACAAACAACCTCCTATAGCGTTAGTTCGTGGCAAAGATCATTTTAGAATAATTGGTCGTGTTATTCAACGTAGCCAGAAATTTGCATAAGTAAAAAAGGACTTAAAAAAATAGCAGGAATTTTCTTATTTTACGAAATTTCTGCTATTTGCATATTTAAAACATAAGAATCACTCATGTCAATCACAAAAAAACTAACGTTTCTCGCTACAATCTGCGTAACAATTCCTACAGCATTATATTATGCTAATGACTCTCAACCAAGTGCAAATTCAACAAAAAGTGCTGCCGACGGAATACAAGAAAAATGTCAAAATTTATCGCCAGAACAGAGAGAAACAATTAACTTTATTGCTTGGCGGCCACATCATACTCTCGAACATGATAGCCATGTCATCTCAGTAGTAATAACTGATAGTATCATAGTGACAGGATCATATGATGGAACTATAAAGATTTGGGATAGAAATAACTACCAAGAGATTGCTACACTCAGTCACAGCAACGACTACCCTGTCACATCAATAGCGATAGTTGATAATATCATAGTGACTAAATCTTGGACTACAAAGATTTGGGATAAAAATAACTACCAAGAAATTACACTCAAAAGGCATGACTTCATACAATCAATAGCAGTAGCTGACGATATCATAGTAACTGAATCATATGATAAATATGATAATACTGCAAAGGTATGGAATAGGAATAATTATCAAGAACTTGCTACTCTCAAAGGGCATGATGACTATGTCCAATCAGTAGCAATAGCTGATGATATCATAATAACTGGATCACGCGATGGAACTACAAAGATTTGGGATAGAAATAACTATCAAGAACTTGCTACTCTCGGAAAAAAACTTGCTCCGCTCGAAAGATATCATGGCGGCCCCAAATCAGTAACAATAGCTGATGATATTATAGCAACTGAATCAGGGGATTATATTGTAAAGATTTGGGATAGAAATAACTACCAAGAACTTGCTACTCTCGAAGGCTCTTTACTCACAATAACTGATGATATCATAGTGACTGAATCTTCGTGTGATAAGACTGCAAAAGTGTGGGATAGAAACAACTACCAAGAACTCGCTATTCTCAAAGGTCATAATCAACGCATCAACTCGGTAGCAGTAGGTGATGATATCATAGTAACTGGATCATATGATAAGAATGCAAAGGTATGGGATAGAAATAACTACCAAGAACTTGCTACTCTCAAAATGCCTTATGACTATACCGACTCAGTCGGAGTATCAGTAGCAATAGCCGATAGTATCATAGTGACTGGATCAACTTATGGTGCTGCACGAGTATGGAATAGTAAACCGTTCGCAGGAACCGTAGAAAGCAATCCATTACTGTGGATACTCTCACATGCTACAACCCAACAATGGGATTTCATTAAGCGAGTATGCGAAGCAAAAAAATCTTTACCTTACCATTATTTTCTTTATGAGATACAAGAAGGCACATCGCAAGAACGCGACAATAAAACTTATTTGAGCTTTCCTGAAGTAGTGCGTCAGTATTTAGACGATCGTTTGAACATTCTTGAAAAGTAGTTTGCTTTAAGCAGAAAGCTAGTGTTTTATAGGCTTTCTGCTATTCTATTGTATGAAGGGGTTTTAAAAAAGCCTTTCTTGATCTTTGTCTTTGTAATATCTATTCGCGCTCGCCCTGATGCTTCGTCAAGCTCAGCAGTAAACACCTGCCTTGAGAACTTGCCGTGCCTGCCGAAGTTTTAACGAAGGCAGGTTGAAGGGTATCTTACGAGCGCTCAAAGATATCCTTCGACAAGCTTCCTCCTTCGCTAAAGCTATGGAGGACAAACAGGAGAGCGCACAAATACTAAACCTCAATGAAACGACAAAATGTTAGTTTCATAGTTAAATAATTAACTTCCAAATCATAAAGGTTCAATCCATGGCAACGTTGCGAAAATACGAAGCTTTGATGCTGACCGTGCCGGAAATCACCGGTGACGAGGCAAAAAACATTGAAACCACGCTTGATAAAACTATCAAAGCTGGTGCCGGTTCTGTCATCTCATTTGAACGCTGGGGAAAATACAAATTAGCCCACGACGTCAATAAAAATGAGTATGGCATTTTCTTTTTAACACGTTTTGAAGCTCCAGAACGCTCTCCACTCATCAACGATTTAAAAACATTGTTTAAAGTAAAATTTAACAACATTGTTATGCGTGATATGGTATCAGTTCTTGATCCAAAACAGCCTCTTACATATCAAAGACCACGTTCTCTTGAAGAAGCTCCAGCTCGTGAAGCTGAAACTTTTGCAAAAGAAAAAGTATCCAACTACTTTGCTTCTGATGATAGAGACGAAATTGACGAAGAATAATCTCCTATAACAATTTAAGGATTTGATATGACTAAAAAAATTAAATTAAAAATCAGCGCACGCTTGGTAAAAAAACGTTCACGTCGTGGCAATGGTGGCCGTCCAAAAACATGTCGTTTCTGTTCTGATAAAAAACAAATTCATGATATTGATTACAAAAACGCAACATTCCTCAAAGGGTTTTTGACTGAACGTGGTAAAATTTTACCATCACGTATTTCAGCAATTTGCGCACGTCATCAACGCAATGTTTCTGGCGAAATCAGAAAATCACGCGTTATGGCATTGTTACCGTACTCAGGACCTGCGTTTTAATCACTAAAGCGTGTTTCTAGGTAATATTTATGGGATGATCTTTCGAGATCATCCCTATTTTATTGAATTATTGCATATTAACCCGATAAACTTGTAGATGAATATAAATCAAAAAAGGGGGATTTTATGCATATCTCAAAAAAACTGTTTTTCATAATTACACTCAATCTTGGATTAATTTTACCTATTAACACATCTGAACCTGAAACAGAAGACACCAATTATCGAAATTTTATAGAAAAATTGTATGGCGTTTCTAATAATACCTACAAAGAAAATGCCATGTGGATGAGAGCAGAATCTGTTAAACCTAATAACCCTATAAATGATCAACTCAAAGTTGTAGTAGGATCAAATCGACCTCTTAAGGAAAAAATCAGTGCTATCGAGGAGATAAAGGCACAAGCATCAACTCAAAATGAAGGTTATTTCTCAAATATAAGCACTACGGCCAAAGCAGCAATAGCACTTTTAGTGACTGCTGGTATTGCATCCTATTTTTATTTTATATATCCATGGTCCAGTTCAAGTAAATAATCTTATTATTTGTTCAATTATTATAAAAAAGCTCTACGTCCTAGAGCTTTTTTTGCAGTCTATACCCTCTTAACCACTATTTACAATCTGCAACTTATATGATAATATTATAAATGAAAAATAAATAATATTATTTCGCATATCTTTAGGGGTTTCAATGTCTATTTCTAAAAAATTATCTCTTATTGCAACATTAGGATTAAATCTTGCTACATTTAATGCTTCTGCGTATGATGTTGTGGGGCTTAAAAAAGAAGTTCAACTGATTTCAGAATTCGCACAAAATTCAGCTAACGATATGTACGTAGAATATAATAATGAAAAAAGAAGTCTTGAATATTGGCTTCAAAGTAAAATCTACCACACATATACAACAAGTGATTATAAAATTATTGAAATTGCCAATATTATTAAACAAAGTAATATCGATCAACTAGTTCGTATGATGGAAAATGAACTACGTTGGAACAAACTTGAGAACGATATTGTTACGGGAATATTCTTAGTTGTAGGTACTTGTATCACTTTAGAAATGGTTTCAAAAATAATAAATATGACTATCGATCATAGAATATTTCATAAAACTTTCTCTTCACAAATTGAGACATTAGTGACTTTAGATAAAATGCAACAACAAATAAACAATCTTTCACAAAAAGTAAACCAAACTTTGTTTGAAAAATTTTGTGATAAAGTTTTTGCTAAGTAAAAAAATATAAGCATTTAAAATATAAAAAAGCCCTGGAAATACCTTGTCATTACCCACAATTTAGGTAAGCTTCTAACATTCAAAAAAATGAGTGTTAGGAGCTTTTTTCATGCAAGATCAATTAAAACAATGGATTAGTGAACAATGGAAAGATTGCGATTTGGGTGACAATAGAAGGAATAC
>DATAXH010000027.1:0-3688 GCA_036266775.1 Candidatus Babeliales bacterium
CAATAGAATTTTTATCTAAAAAATTGATAAACTGATTAATATCTCTTTTATAAGAGAAAAACGTGTTGGTTGCAACACGTTGTTCTGTTAACAAATATGCTTCAAACTTTGTTTGAATTTGTTGTGCATTCATACATCTTCTTTTTTATGGGGATAATATTAATACGACCGGGCAACTATAACATCACATGTACTTGGTTGTTGACAATTGAAACATGTTTCAAAAGTTTTTCCTTCAAGAATACAACGAATGGATGCCTTGTAATTTTTAAGTTCTGTTTCACAAGCAGGTCTTTCGCACCAACTTGTTTGATAAAACATTCCGTCATTTTCTAACTTTGGTCCAAAATCTGCCAAATTATCGCTTGTATGACGCATATGATGCATACGAGCTTGCGCACGTTCAAATAATGTACTTTGCATCGTATTAAGTAAAGAAACAACCTCAAACTTTAATTCAGAAAGCGGAATAAAACGTTTTGCAGATTCAATCCGTTCAACCACAACTGCTTGACTATTTTCTATATCTTTAGGTCCAAGCTCAATACGTATTGGAACTCCTTTAAGTTCCCATTTAAAGAATTTTGAACCAGGAGTTTTATCTGAGTCTTCATCAATAAACACGCGAATTGCATCTTTTTCTAACTCTTCTTTAATATTACGCGCGGCGGCAATAATTACTGAATTTTCAATATTGGCTTTAAAAATAGGAATAATAACAACTTGAATCGGTGCAACTTCTGGTGGAAGCACAAGTCCTTTTTGATCTCCATGAGTCATAACCAAAGCACCAACAAGCCGTGTTGTCGTACCCCAACTGGTTAAATAAGGATATGATTGCTTTTCTTCACGATCCTGAAATTTCATTTCAAATGCATGAGCAAAAGATTGAGAAAGCAAATGGGATGTGCCCATTTGCAGAGCTTTACCATCAGGCATAAATCCTTCGAACGTCATTGTTTTTTCAGCACCAGGAAATTTTTCTTGATCAGTTTTTCTTCCTGTTATAACTGGTATTGCAAGATAATTTTGAGCTAAATGCCGATACTCTTGTAACATCATCATAACTTCTTGATATGCCTCATCATAGGTTTCATGAGCAGTATGACCTTCTTGCCAAAAAAATTCTGTTGTTCGTAAAAATGGCCTTGTTCGCATTTCCCAACGAACCACATTACACCATTGGTTGATTTTTAGAGGTAAATCGCGCCATGAACGTATCCAACGAGCAAACATATAATGAATAATAGTTTCAGAAGTGGGACGTACGATTAAAGGTTCTTCTAATTGTTTACCACCCGCATGTGTTACTACCGCTAATTCTGGAGCAAAACCTGCAACATGTTGGGCTTCTTTTTTAAGAAATGATTCGGGTATAAATAAAGGAAATGAAGCATTTTGGTGTCCGGTAGCTTTAATACGTCCATCCAAAATTTCTTTAATACGTTCCCAAATGGCATAGCCATAAGGACGAATAACCATACATCCTTTAACAGGAGCATGATCAACCAATTCAGCATCATAAATAACTTCATTATACCAACCAGAGAAATCTTGCTTTATATCAGGCAGTTTTTTCATAAAAACTCACTTAGCGATTTAATATTTATTCATTTCATGATAGAATTACAGTATATAGGCTAAAAATGATAAAATCTATCATTAAACCGCTCATCCTGACCCTTCGACAGGCTCAGGAGTAAACGTCCGCCTGCCCACCGACCTGTCCTTTGTAGCTTTAGCGAAAGAGGAAGCCTCGGCGAAGGTTGAGTCGAAGGAATAATTAAGGGAGGTATTGTTCTATGAAGCTCAAAAACAAAGCTCTTTTTTTTACTTTTCTGACCATTTTTTCAGTCTTACCTATTCTGAGCAAAAAAAAGGTTATCACTATATTTTCACATGGCATAGCCGATACATGGAAGCAAGTCCATGGATATGTTAAATCATATAAAAAACAAAACATAATGTATCGTAATGATCGTTATCTTATTCATACACCTTTTATCTCTTTTAATTATCCTGACGCTATCGATAAGTTTTATCGAGTAAATTATAATGAAACAAGCTTTGGGCAAGAAAATGAGATTGGACGTCTTAATAAAGCCTATATGTCAGCTCAATCATATTGTAAAAATTATTGCGATATTATCTTATGGGGACTATCTCGTGGTGCATCAAACGTACTTATTTTTGCAGGTTTGTACAAACTTAATAATGTAAAAGCTATTGTGGTAGAATCGCCTTATTATACCATGTCAGAAGTTATAGAAAGTTTAATGACAAAAAAAGGCTTAAGTTGGCTACCGCTTTCATACGGAGAAACTGTTACAGAGTTTATATTTAAGCGTTATCTTCGCTCTGGCTGGAGTCCTGCAAAATGTCTTGAAAATATCCCTAAAGAGATACCAATTCTAATTATTTGTTCTGAAGAAGATCGACTCGTCCCCGCCTCAACATCTATCAATATTTATAAAAAATTAGTTGAATCCGGCCATAAACATACCTATATTTTTGTAACTGGCTATGGTAAACATGCAGCAATTTTACAAGGGCCTAATGGTGAACAATATCAACAGGTTGTAAATGCTTTTTATAAAAAATATAATCTTCCCTATTGCGCTACCAGCGCTGCACAAGGGGAATCTCTTCTTGCTTTTTGTCAACCACAATTTGTATAAGAAAATTCCAATAATGTATGATTTGTTTTTTATAAATTTTTTAATTTTTTAAAAAATATTTATTCAGTCTGTTGATTTTATGAAATAGTTTTTTGTACAATTGAAATTGAAGTAGAGGTGTAAGGGTCAAAAAAACCAAAAAAGGAGTTCGCTATGGTAATGAAGAGAAAAAAAGCTGCCCCTAAAAAAGCAGCTGCAAAACGTAAGCCAGCTAAAAGAAAAACAGCTGCAAAACGTAAACCAGCAAAAAAAGCTACTGCAAAACGCCGCGTAGCTAAAAAAGCTACAGCAAAACGTAAGCCAGCTAAAAGAAAAGCAGCTGCAAAACGTAAACCGGCTAAAAAAGCTACTGCAAAACGCAAAGTAGCTAAAAAAGCTACAGCAAAACGTAAACCAGCTAAAAGAGCTAAAACACATCATCACAGACATCATAAAAAAGCGGGTTTTCTTGAAGGTCTTTTCGGTGGCGAAGAAAGTCACAAAAAGCCAGCTAAACGCAGAATGAGAGTAAAAAGAACAGCTAAAAAAGCTGAGTAATCTTTTTACAAAAAAATAAGGTCTTACCATTTCGGTAGGACCTATTTTTTTAACTAAATTATTTATTGAATTACGTGTTTTATTGAACACCCAACAATTCAACATCAAAAATAAGATTTGCGTTTCCAGGTATCACATTGCCTGCACCGCGAGAGCCATATCCCAAATTTGATGGAATAAATAAACGGCGTTTTTCACCAATTTTCATGGTCATAACGCCTTCATCCCATCCTTGAATCACTTGACCAACACCGATGACAAAACTAAATGGCTGATTACGATCAACACTACTATCAAATTTACGGCCTTCTTGACCATTATTATCTAACCAACCGGTATAATGAACAGTTACCCTGTTTCCAGCTCTTGGACTTGCTCCTGTTCCTGTTTTTTTAATTTCATATTCTAAACCTGAAGCTGTTCTTGTACGTGACATATTTGTATTTCCTGTTTGTGCCGCACCTGCGGGTGCA